>JAISIQ010000140.1 GCA_031261945.1 Methanobrevibacter sp. | reverse complement strand
GTGTTTTTAGATCAAACTGGATATCAAAACCGTTGTAATTCTGGAAAATTATGGTTTAAACCAGAATTAAGAAAAAATATTATCATACGAAACCCAGATAGATTTAAAATAAATGCATTCGGAAGTTTTTCCCCAAATGGTAATAGCATCTTACAATTCAGAAAAACATCTAAATCATTCGATATCATGACATTTTTATGCGAAACACGAAAAGTAAATTTAAATGATGAAAATATTGCATATGAACTAGAATTATTACTAACAAGATATTATAATACTCAAAAAAATATTGTAAACCATCATAATAGTCTTAAATACTACGATAAAAATATAAAAAACTATTTAATAGAAAATAAGATAGAAAAAATAAAAAATAAAATAAATAACTTAGGAAAACCTTATGAAATATTATTCCAAAGATATTACACACTTTTAATAGAATTAATCACTAAAAATATTACTAAAAATGAAATATTCAATGCAAAAATCTTAAAAAAAGAATATGATAAAAGATCAAGAATACAAAAAGAAATAAAATTAGCAAAAAAATTAATACACGAATTAGACTCCAATCAATGGTTAAAAAAATTCAAAAATGAGAAAAAAATCACACTAATATTAGATAATGCTCGAATACACAGAGCAATTTTAACAAAAACCATAGCAAAATTCTTAAAAATAGATTTAATATATTTACCAAAATATGCATCAGATTTAAACCCAATTGAAAGAGTATGGTATTCAATAAAAGACGAACTATCCAAAAACTATGTTGAAAATATTAATTATCTAAAAGACCATTTTGAACTTTATTTCAATAAATTCACACAATCAAAAACTTTAGCCAGAGAATTCCTACTAAAATTTATTATTTAATAACTTTTTCAAAAACACTATAGTTTATTTTTGTTTTTAAAGATTTTTTTCATTTTTTTTTAAAGTTAAAATCCGAAAGATTTAATTGCTTAGAAATCATATTATATCTTGGAGAATTGGATATATTACTCGTTATAATAATATCTATTCTCCTTTTTATCTTAAATACTTTAACAATTCCTATTTAAAAACACATTAATCCCATTTCAAGTGTAAAAATCTTTAAACCTTGAAAATACCTTTAATTCCAAAAATAAATAATTTAAATAAAATTTTTCGTCTAGTTCAACTTCAAGTGAAAAAAAAATAAAAGGCATGTTTTCTACAAATCCTTTATTATATTTGAGAAGATTCATAATCAATTTTCCATTCATCCTCTTTTTTCTCTAAAATATATATCGATTCTCTATCAAGTTCTATTGTACTAACATTTAAACTATCATTCCGACCACATTCTTTTATAAGAGGCACATGTCTTTCAGAACAATAATCATGACATTTCATATTAATATGGATTTTTACTTCATATGATGAATCATTTAACCTGTAAATTTCAGTTTTTTCTTTATTCAATGAAATAAATTCACAGTCAGTGTATAATAATCCATCTTTTGTCGGACAATCATCATACCACACGCGCTTGTCTTTTATTTCATTATATAGTTCATTATTAATATATTTTCTTAAATCTTTAAATAAACCAAATTTTTCTTCAATGGCAATGCTTAATTCTTTATTAATCACTTCTAATTTTTTTCCAGTTCTATTTTTGAAGTTACTTATCAATTTTCCCTGCTTAAAACCTTTATCCTTAGATATTATTATATATTCATCATACTCTGTTTTTTTAGCAAAATCAATCAAAGATAAATATATTATAGCATCTTTAAATCCTTTATCCGATTTTCCTTCAACAAAAGGAGGAATTTTTTCTAAAGCCATTTTATAGATTTCTTTCATTTTTTCTTCAGATATTGAATTTTCAATTATATTTAATTCTTTTTTATGGTTTTTTTCTATTTCTTCAAAATGAGTATCTAAATCAAAACCATATAATTCATATTGAATTGTTGAAAGATTTTTTAATTTATTTAAAAAAACTTTACTATCTCTTAATTCTTTTTTACATGATTTTTTAGATTGTATTATCATTTCAGCCAAAACTATTTCTGGAAAATAAATATCTATATTTTCTTCTATTTTGCTTTGCTTAATTGATTCAATGGTTTTATAATATTTTTCCAAAGGAAGCTTTGTAAAATCAGAAAATTTTTTTTGATAAAAAATGTTTGTGTCTATCACTAATACAATTTTTTCATTTAAATTCATGCCTTGCACCCCCTATTTATATAAATTATAATAATTGTTTTTCCTCAAACATATTTAAATTAATTAAATTATTTATTATTTAATGATAATAAGTTTAAATATTATTTTAATGGAATATATGAATATTCACTTATTCTTAATTCTAATTAATTTTTTGAGGTATTTCCTTCGATAATTTTTTCATCATCCAATGATTATTTTCATTAATATTTTTATTAGATAATTTAGAATTAGAATTCTATTTAATTTAATTTTTAGTTTTATTATTATCATTTATATTATTATTCTTATTATTTTTAATTTTAATAGAATTTTTAAATCTATTATCAATATTAATATAATAAACAAGCAGATTAAGTAGATAAGCAGGGAATATGGTTACATTCCCTCTAAACTCATATCAATCATTCTTTTTGTTTCATTAGCTAATTCTTGAGGAAGTCCAGTAATATCCATACTAAGGAATCCTCTAACAATCATGGAAGTAGCTTCTTCTTCAGTTAAACCTCTTGAAGTTAAATAATAAATTTCATCTTCATCTATTTTTCCAACAGCTGCTTCATGTGACATTTCAAGATTAGCTGCATCAGCTTCAAGTTCTGGGACTGCATATATCATAGAATCATCTGAAAGAACAAGTCCATGACATTCAAGATGTCCTTTTACTCCTGGAACGGTTCCAGCTAAATGTCCTCTTGAATAAATCTTTGATTCATCATTAGAAACAGCTCTTGAGATTACTTCTGCTGCAGAACCTTGTCCTTCCAAATAAACTCTTGAACCCACATCAATAACAGAATCTTTTTGCCCACTTTGAATAGATTGGAAAATAGCTTTTGAATTTTTACCTGTACAATATGCAGTTGGATATGATTGGATTGTTTTAACAGGGCTTGTTAATATATAATTATTAATAAATGTTGCATTATCTCCAATAGTTATTCCAGTTCTTGGGCGAACTTCTACTTGTTCTGCCCAATTATGAACCATTGTAAATGTTATTTTCGCTCCGGGTTTTAAATAAAATTCAGATACTCCTACATGAAGAGCTGAAGCCACATCATCACCAGTTGCACATCCTGTAATTACATGAAGCTCTGAATTTTCTTCAGCTATTATAATATTATGAGAAGTTTGCATTACAGTCTCATCACCAATAAACATACAAGCTTGCATAGGGAATACTTCTTTAGTGCCTGGAAGAGATCGTATAAAGTAACCACTTTTAGTATCTTCTTTTGATTCTCTAAGTGCAGTTTGAGCAGTATATTTATCAGCATCTGGTGAGACAACATTCCACATATAATCATCTAACCAATTATATTTATCTAGTGCCATTTCTAAATTCATCAATTCAATTGATTCTGAAACAGAGCTAGAATAAATATTACTTTGATCCATTTGTAAGAAAGATCCTGCTCTTTCATTTTCTTCAGTATCTACTCCTACTTTAAGTAATGTATCTTTTACCTTTTTTGGAACATCTTGAATGCTTTCTACTTTTTCATGTTCTTCTTTATCTTCTTTTCTAAATTCTTTAAGATCTATATCAGTTCCAATAGCTGCTTTCTTTTTTACTGCTTTCTCAGCTTTTTGTAGAACATTTCGCACATTCAACACATCCTTTAAATCCTTCTTTTCTTACATCTGCTAATATTTCATCTGGATTTCCAGAACAAGCTATTTCTCCATCCATTAAAACATGAGCAATATCTGCTCCAACAAAATTAAGTATATATCCTAAATGAGTAATAAGTAATCCAGATCTCTTTCTTTGCCCTGGTTTTCTTTGTTTATCTAAAAGAACATTAATCTCTTCAGCTAATAGCTCTACATTTTCAATATCTACGCCAGAATCAGGTTCATCAAACATTGTAAAATCAGGTTTTTGTGCTAATAGTTGTAATATTTCTGATCTTTTAACTTCTCCTCCAGAAAAACCAAGATTAACATCTCTTTCTAAGAAATCATCATTAAATTTAAGTTTAGTAGCTAATTCTTTCATTTGTGGACTTAATTCTTCATCTCCGGAGCTTTGACCATTTTCTACTTTTAAAAGATCTTTTACACTAACTCCTCTAATAGCTGGAGGGTTTTGGAAACTAACTCCAATTCCTCTTTTCACACGTTCAGTAGTATTAAGGTGAGTTATATCTTCTCCTTTAAATATTATACTTCCATTAACAATTTTATATTTAGGAAATCCTAATATACTCATAAACAATGTACTTTTTCCACTTCCATTTGGACCTAAAAGTACATGTGTCTCTCCTTCGTTTATAGTTAAATCAATGTCTTT
>JAISIQ010000181.1 GCA_031261945.1 Methanobrevibacter sp. | reverse complement strand
TCATATATCTCAACAATAGACCAAATAGTAATAAAATATATAATTAATATTTTAATTACATTTATTAACTAAAATACAAAAGTTTTTATATATTAAAAATAAAATAGTAATAATAATATTAATAATTATATCTAAAACCTTGATAAATAGAATAAATAATTATAGATATATAAAATCAAACTTTTAAAAAAAAGTTTGATCAAAAAGTTCTATCAAAACCAAGTCAAATAAAAATTTTTACTTAATATAAAATTAATTAAGAATAACTAATAATTATAGAATAATTAAATTAATAGAATACATATTATATATATTACAAAATTAAGTGAGGAAAGGCGTAGAATGCAACTTAATGATAAATTGGAAGAAACAGAACAAATAAACGATGAAGAAAAAATTCCTAAAAATTCATCTGAAACTAATTCTGAAAGTAATCAAGAAGGTATTTCTGAAGAAATTTCTGAAGAAGAGTTAGTTGAAATAGATTCAGAGGGCAAAGCTATTGATGAAAACAAGCCAATGTTAGATTATAAAAATATTGGAAGTTCTGAAGATATAGATGTTCCTCCCCTTCTTATTGACCAAGTTATTGGACATGAAGAGTCTGTAGAAACAATAAAAAAAGCAGCAAAACAAAGAAGAAATGTTCTTCTTATTGGTGATCCTGGTGTTGGAAAATCAATGATAGCTAAAGGAATGGCTGAATTACTCCCTCCAGAAGTATTACAGGATGTTTTAGTTTATCCTAATGCTGAAGATCAAAATAATCCCATTATAAGAACAGTACCTGCCGGAGAAGGTGCGAAAATCACAAGAGCTAACAAAAACTCTATGAAAGGTTATGGAGAGAAAAAAACACTACTTACAATGCTTGCAGTTGTTGGTGTAATGGCTATTGGATTTGCATATAATAAATTACTTGAATCCATAATAGCTGCATTACTTATTATATTTATTTCAATTCAAATTAGACCTAACAATCAAACATTAGCTCCAAAATTACTTGTAAATAATGAAGAAAGAAGATTTGCTCCATTTATAGATGCAACTGGCGCACATGCAGGAGCTTTACTTGGAGATGTTAGACATGACCCTTATCAATCAGGAGGTCTTGGAACTCCTGCACATGAACGTGTTGAAGCAGGAATGATTCATAAATCTAACAAAGGAGTTTTATATATAGATGAAATTGGTACAATGTCTATGAAAACTCAGCAAGAGCTATTATCTGCAATGCAAGAAAAGAAATATTCTATAACTGGACAAAGTGAAAATAGTAGTGGAGCTATGGTTAGATCACAAGCAGCCCCATGTGACTTTGTTCTTGTTGCTTCTGGAAATATTCAAGTATTAGAAGGCATGCATATAGCTATGCGTTCAAGAATCAGAGGATATGGTTACGAAGTATTTATGAAAGACACAATGGAAGATACAGAAGAGAATAGAAAAAAACTCATTCAATTCGTTGCCCAAGAAGTTAAAAATGATGGCAGAATACCTCATTTTACTCCAGAAGGTCTTGATGAAATTATAAAAGAAGCTAAGCGTAGAGCAGGTAAAAAAGATTCACTTACTCTCAGACTAAGAGATTTAGGAGGACTTGTTCGAGCTGCAGGAGATGTAGCTAAAGAAGAAGGAGCTAAATATGTAAGTGCAGAACATGTTATAACAGCTAAAAAATATTCAAGAACTCTTGAACAACAAATAGCTGATAGATCTATTACTCAAAGAAAAGAATATGCAGTTTTCAACCCAGAAGGTGGAAAAATTGGTATGGTTAATGGATTATCTGTTATTGGAGATAGAAGTGGTTTAATGTTACCAATAGCTGCAGAAGCAGCTCCTGCTCAAAGTACAAGAGAAGGAAAAATAATAGCTACAGGTAAGCTTGGAGAAATAGCTAAAGAATCTGTTCAAAATGTTAGTGCATTAATTAAAAAGCATACTGGAACTGATATATCCCAATATGATATTCATGTTCAATTTTTACAAACTTATGATGGTGTCGAAGGCGATAGTGCCAGTGTATCAATAGCTGCAGCTGTTATTTCAGCTATTGAAGAAATTCCAGCAGATCAAACTGTTGCATTAACTGGTTCACTTAGTGTTCGAGGAGATGTATTACCAATTGGAGGAGCTACTAGTAAAATTGAAGCTGCTGCTGAAGCAGGAATTAAAAAAGTCATAATTCCAAGATCTAATATGAAAGATGTTATGATTGAAAAGAAATATGAAGAAGAAATTGAAATTGTTCCTGTAGATACTTTAAGTGATGTTTTAGAAAACATTTTAATTGAAAGTAAGGAAAAAAGTAGCTTAATTGAAAAAATGAAAAAGATTAGTAGTGCTATGGCTAAAAAAGTTCCTAAAAACCCATTAAACGCACATAATGCTCCAAATAAATCTTAGCTAAATCGTTGATTTGCTAATTTATTACAAAATTATATATTTTGAAATTATATATATTTTAATTAAATATTTGTTTTAATATTTAATTATTATTTATATTTTTTATATTTATTTTTAAATAGCTATCTTATTTTCATAAAATTACACGTGTATTTATTTCTATTTTTATTATTAATACAAATATAAAGAGTAAATCAAATATTAATTTTATTTTGTTTTTTTAGTCAGTTTGAGGGTTTAAACCTCGTACCTGCCATATTTTATCATTTGATGGAGAAATTATTGAATGATGTAATAAAAAAAATATTTTCTCTCTCCAATAAACAAACTTAATTTTATTATTATCATAATAAGCTACAATTTTAATACAAATTTTACAATTCATTTATAACAACTGAAATTATTAGAAAAAGTGTTTTTCAATATATGGTGTAACCAATTAGAAAAATTAATAATATATTAATAAAAAAATTAATTATCATGTCATGTGGAAAATTGCTGAAAAAAATGTGGGATTTAGGATATATTGGAGTTATT
>JAISIQ010000160.1 GCA_031261945.1 Methanobrevibacter sp. | reverse complement strand
TTAGCAAAAGTATTTATAGAAGAAGGAGATGAATTTATTGTTCCTATTCCTTCTTATATGTATTATGAATTTTTATTTAAACCTTATGGTGCTATTCCTGTCTATGCTAAATGGAATTTGGAAAATAATACATTAAATGTTGATTCTGTATTGGAAGCTATTTCTAAAAAGACAAAAATGATCTTTTTATGCAGTCCTAACAATCCCACTGGTGCATTAATTTCTCAAAGAGATATTATGCATGTTTTAGATGCTACGAAAGATACTAATATCATCGTGGTTATAGATGAAGCTTATTTTGAATATTCTGAAACTAATAATGTTAATTTAATTGAGGATTATTCTAATGTTTTTATTATGAGAACAATGTCTAAAGTTTTAGGGCTTGCTGGAATGAGAATTGGTTATGGAATAGCTAATTCAGAGATGATAGAATTTATGCATAGGATAAAGCCTGTATTTTCTCTTACGAAATTATCATATTATGCTGCACTTAATACATTAAAAGATAATGAATATATAGAAAAATCTATCAAAGATGGAATTAAAAGTAGAGATTTCTTATTTGAAGAATTATCAAAAATAAATAATTTAAATGTTCTTAAATCTTATTCTAATTATATATTGATTGGAATAAAAGAGACAGGATTCACTGCAGCTGAATTTTCAAAAAAACTTTTAAAAAAAGGAGTAATTGTTAGAGATTGTACTTCTTTTAAAGGATTAGACGAATATTGGATTAGAGCAAGCATAGGAACAATAGAAGAAGATAAAAAATTTATAAATATTCTAAAAAATATAATAGAACCTTAAAAACATAATTAGAAACATAATTAGAACCTTAATTAGAACCTTAGACATAATAATAATGGACGGATTATATGGAAATTGGAGGGACTGTAGTATCTTCATTGGAATATTCTGGAAAAATGTCATTAGTTATTTTCATGGCAAAATGTCCATTAAGATGTCCTTATTGTCATAATAGTGAGATTTTAGAAGGAGGAGAACCTACTACATTAGAAGAAATCTTTAAAATCATTGATGATTCTGTAGATTATATAGATGCAGTAGTAATTTCTGGTGGTGAACCATTGGTCCAAATTGATGAATTACTGGAAATATTAAAATATTCAAAATCATTAGGACTTAAAACTAAAGTAGATACAAGTGCCTGTTATCCTAAACGTTTAAAAAAGGTTTTAAATTATATTGATTACTTAGCAATCGATGTTAAAGCACCATTTAATAGATATAAAGAACTAACTATGTTTAACATAGGAAATAAAGTAAAAAATAGTATTCAAATAGCTAATGATAATAAAGAAACATTTTTAGAATGTAGAACTACTTATGTTCCTGGTTTATTGGATCATGAAGACATAAAACAAATTGCAAATGAAATTAGCTGTGATTTATATACTTTACAACAATTTAGAAATAAAAATGTTTTAGATGAATCATTAGAAGATGTAAAAAGTCCAAATCCAATAGAATTAAAAATTTTAGCTAATGAAATACAACCAATTATAAATACAAAAGTTAAAATTAAAACAGCAGAATTCGGAGAAGAATGTATTTGAATTAATTAATTAACTAATAAACTAATTAATTAACTATTAACTAATTAACCAATTAACCAATTAATCAATTAATTAACTAATAATGTTATTCGATTCTTCTAATGTAAATTATTCTATCATTGTAAAAACTTTTTAATTTAAGAAAAAATAAGAGGAAAAATATGCCAATTATGTCATTTGGAAGTCAGGATATTGACCTTATAACAGGTAAAAAAACAATGACTATTAGGAAGCTATGGAAGAATCCTCTTAAAGCAGGAGATAGGCTTCATTGTTATTGGAATTTAGTATCTAAAGAAAAAAAGAAAATATTTGAAGCTAAAGTTACAAAAGTTGATTTAATTTCTTTTAAAGATTTAAAAAACAATGATAAATTAGCAATAGAAGAAGGATATGCAGATTCTCAAAATATGATTAAAGAATTTAAAAAAATGTATGTTGAAGATATAAATGATGAAGATATGTTTCAAATAATCTATTTTGAGAAATTAAAGATTGATGACTGGGAAGGGGAAAAAATTGATGAAAAAGCAATGGTAACTCAAAGAGCAGATATCTTATTTGATAGTGGTAAATATGATAAATCAGCTATGTGTTATACTGCTGCTTTAAAATTTGATCCAGATGATGTTTATCTTCTAAATAGAAAAGGAGATAATTTAACTCGTTTAGGAAGATTTGATGAAGCTCTTAAATGTTATGACAAGGCATTGAGTATTGAACATGAAAATGAATATATATGGAACAATAAAGCAATAGCTTTACTTAACTATGGAAAACCTTCTGAAGCATTAGATGCTAATAACCAAGCAATGAAATCTAATCCAAAAAACTCAGTTATTCTTTATTGGAGAGGATTTATATTAGAAGTATTAGGAAAATTTGATGAAGCATTAATTGTCTATGATGATTTATTAAAAATTGACAATAAAAACCCTGAAGTTTGGAATGCTCGTGGAAATTTACTTTCAGAAATGGAAGAACCAGAAGAAGCTTTAAAATCTTATGATAAAGCTCTTGAACTATGTTTAGATGATGAAGATATAGATGCAGAAGCTCAAAATAGAAAAGGTAATGCTTTATTGGATTTAGGGAGATATGAAGAAGCATTAGATTGTTATGATAAAGCTATTGAACTTTCTGATGATAATATTCATTTCATACTTAATAAAGGAGTTGTTTTGATGGAATTAAATGAATTTCAAACAGCTATGGAAACATTTACTAAGGTATTAGCTATTGATCCTACTAATGATGATGCAAGAGTTCTAAGAGATGAATGCTTAGAAAACCTCTAATTTATTTACATCTGATTATTTTTTATATTTTTCAATAAGTGAAATTCCCCATTTAGCTCCTTCAGTAGCTGCTTCTTGAGAATTACTTTCAGAAAAACATCTAAAAATAGGTTCTGTTCCAGAAGGTCGTATTATGATCCACCCATCATCTTTAAATATTTTTACTCCATCAGTAGTATCAATATCATAACCAAGAGTTGAGACTTCTTTAGCTATCTTATCCATTACTTTTTGTTTGATATCATCTTCACATTCTATTTTCATTTTTTCTGAATAATAAACTGGTAATTCTGATATAAGTTCGGATAAAGGTTTTTGTTCTTTTGCTATTATTTCTAAAATTTTCGCTGCTGATAATGCAGCATCTCTTCCATAAACAAAGTCAGGGAAAATTAGGCCTCCATTTTCTTCCCCTCCAAAGAGACCATTCCTTTCTTTTAATTCTCGTGCAACAATAAGATCTCCTACAGCAGTAGCTAAAACTGATCCATTATATTTTTTTGCTATATCATAAATAGCTGAACTAGTTGCTACAGTTGTAACAATTAATCCTCCATCATTTTCTTTTAATAGCTGTTTTTCAACTAAGGTGAATGATTTATCTCCAAGAACGAAATTTCCTTTTTCATCAATACATATAGTTCTATCAGCATCACCATCATGAGCTATTCCAATATCTGCATTTAAATCTTTTACAGTAGCTATTAAATCATGAAGATTATCTTCGATTGGTTCAGGATCTCGTCCTGGGAAAAATCCATCCGCTTGGCAATTTAAGGTTATTACTTCACATCCTAATTTTTGAAGAATGTAAGGGGCTGTAAAACATCCTGCTCCAGAACCACAATCAAGAACGACCTTTAATTTAGCTTCTTTAATCGCATTTGTATCGACTCTTTTTAAAACTTCTTCTATATATTCATCAATTATTTTATCATTGTTATATAATATTCCAATGTTTTTCCAAGACACACGTTTTTGACTTTTGTTGAAATAAACGTCTTCAATAGCTATTTCTGTTTCATCATCTAATCCTATTCCAAATTCATCTACAAATTTAATTCCATTGTATTTTGGGGGATTATGTGATGCAGTAATAATTATTCCTCCGTCATAATAATTTCTAACTGCATATTGGACTGTAGGTGTAGGAAGGATTCCAAGATCTATTACATCGCAACCAGAAGATAAAAGGCCAGCTATTATGGCATGTTTTATCATAGGGGTTGTTGTTCTTGTGTCTCCACCAATAGCTATTTTAATGGGGGAAGATTCATTGTCATTATTTAATACAGTTCCATAACTTGCAGCTAATTCTGATGCAAATTCAGGTGTTAAAACATCATTAGCTGTTCTTCTTACTCCAAATGTTCCAAAAAGTTTTTTCATATAATAACCCTTAAAATTGTTTGATTAATTATAAAATACATATATTAATTTTTTTATTGATTTTATTAATTTTATAAATTCATTTATTTTATTAATTAGTTCATTAAATATTAATTAATTTATTAACTTATTATATTTTTATTAATACTATTCTATTAATACTATTTATTATTTTTATAATATTATTCTTATTAATTCTTATTAATATCTAATCATATCTAATTTTATCTAAATTTATCTAAATTTTGTTAGTAATAATTTTGTTAGTTTTTAGTATTCTTAGTAATTTTTATTATTTTTATTACTTTTATTAAGTTTCTATTGTAATTGAGTTTGAATTTTCAAGGATTAATTCCATTTCTTGATTATATTGAGTTAGAGTTCCCATTACCTTGACTTTTTTATTCTTAAAGCTATTAATATCTACGCCTGCTTCATTAAATTCTATTATTGTCGCTTCAAACACAACTACACTTATCTTGCCAGTTCCATCATGTAAAGTCATAAAATAGCTTTTTCCACTTGATGAAGGTTTTATATCTTGAATAACTCCAGAAATAGCTACTTTCTCTTCTACCATCCCTCGATTAATTTCTTCAATAGCTATTTCTTTTGGCTCAATCCATCCTGCAAAAATTAACATTCCTATTATTCCGAATAATGAAGTGAATAAAGCTATTTTGAATATTTTTGCATCAGTAATTTCCATTTAATTTCCTCTTCTCCATTTTTCATTTGAACAAAGATATTAAAAATAGAGTAATATAGCAATATATTGATATATTACTATATTTGCCATTATTGCCATATTAATATATTATCTATAAATTCTATATTTGATCTAAACTATATAAATATTGCTCTGATCTAAAATCAAAAGTTATTTTACTTTGTAATTTTGCTAAATTAGCATAATATTTATTTTTAATGGAAAAATTTAGAAATAATAGTATTTTTTGTATTGTCTTATAATTTTTATGAGGATATGTAATTTTAATATTAAATATAATATCAAATATAATTTTTATTAAATATAATTTTGAAGTTTATTGATTTTAGGTTTATTGATTTTAATAATATTAATAATATTAATTCTAATAATACTATCATTATCACTATTATTATTACTACTACTACTACTACTACTACTACTCTATAATACTAATATTAATGCCTATTATTACTATTAATTATAATAGTAATAATAGTAGTAATAAAATTAATAAAGACAAACTGTATGCAAATTGTATGCAATAAAAACAAAAAAAGAATTAAAATAATTTAAATAATTTA
>JAISIQ010000125.1 GCA_031261945.1 Methanobrevibacter sp. | reverse complement strand
GTACAGGTAAAGTAAATGGATTCATTTTAATCATCAATATAATTTTTTTTATTTTAAAATATTTTCTATTTTAAAACTTTTTTTATTTTTTCATTATTTTATTTTTTTATTTATTTTATAATTTATTTAATTTAATTATAATTTATTATAATTATAATATTAAAACTTTAGGTATTAAAATTTTTATTAATAATTTTGCATTTGTTGTTGTTATTATTATTATTATTATCATCATTGTTATTAGTAATGCTAATATCATAAAAAAGTATAAAATATAATAAATATTATGGATATAAAATATAATATTATAATTAAATTGTTATGATTAAATTTTATATATGAATTAAATATATAATCTAATATAATCTTATAATAATATATAAACTAAATTATAAAAACTAAAATATAAATTATATTATAATTATATTATAAATTAAGATATAATTCTATGAGGACAAATTATGGTAGTCAAAATCAATGAAAATTATCTTTTATTGCAAAATAGCTATTTATTTGCAGAAATAGCTAAAAGAGTAGAAAAATTCCAAGAAGAAAATCCCAATAAGGATATAATTAAAATGGGGATTGGGGATGTAACGAAACCTCTATCTCCTACAGTTATTAAAGCTTTTAAAGATGCTGTTGATGAAATGGGAGATCCTAATCATTTTATGGGTTATGGTCCAGAACAAGGATATGCTTTTCTACAAGAAGCAATAATAAAACATGATTTTAATCCATTAGGTATAGATCTTGATATTGATGAAGTTTTTGTTAGTGATGGGGCTAAATGTGATACTGGAAATATTCAAGAAATATTCTCAAATGATTGCGTTGTAGCTATTACTGATCCTGTTTATCCAGTTTATGTGGATACTAATGTAATGGCTGGTAGAACTGGACCAATAAATGAAAGTGGTGAGGATGAAGGAAGATATGATGGTTTAGTTTATCTCCCATGTACTGAAGAAAATGATTTTGTTCCAGAACTGCCAAAAGAAGATGTTGATTTAATTTATTTATGTTTCCCTAATAATCCTACTGGAACTACTCTAAATAAAGATCAATTAAGTAAATTTGTTAAATATGCTCAAGATAATCAAGCTATTATTCTATTTGATGCTGCTTATGAAAAATTTATTACAGAAGATGATGTTCCTCATAGTATTTATGAAATTGAAGGGGCAAAAGAAGTAGCTATTGAATTTAGAAGCTTTTCAAAAACAGCTGGATTTACTGGAACAAGATGTGCATATACAGTTGTTCCAAAAGAACTAAAAGCATATGATAGTGAGGGAAACAAACAATCCATAAACAAACTTTGGAATAGGAGACAAACAACTAAGTTTAATGGAGTATCTTATCCGGTTCAAAGAGCTGCTGAAGCAACCTTTTCAGAATCTGGAAAAAAAGAAACAGAAGAAAATATAGCTTATTATATGAAAAATGCAGAAGTTATAAAAAATAGCTTAGAAAAAATAGGCCTAAAAGTTTATGGTGGAATCAATTCTCCTTATATTTGGATTAAAACACCAAATAATATGGATTCTTGGGATTTCTTTGATCTTCTCCTTAATGAAGCTAATGTAGTTGGAACACCGGGTGCAGGATTTGGTCCGAGTGGAGAAGGATATTTACGTCTAACAGCTTTTAATACTCTTGAAAACACTAAAGAAGCTATGAAAAGATTATCTAAATTGTCATTTTAATTTTTCAGTTTTTCATTTTTCTTTTCATTTTCATTTTATTTTTCTTTTTATTATTTATTCACTAATATTCCCTAATAGGTCAAAATCATAAATGAAATAGCTATAATTTATAATTAAGAAAATTATGATCGATGGAAAACATATATCTGTTTGGTTAGATGAGAAAGACCCTAAAAGGTTCAATAGCCTTAAAGAAGATATTGAAGTAGATGTAGCTATTGTTGGTGGGGGAATAGCTGGTTTATCAATAGCTACTATGCTTAAAATGGAAGGGCTAAATGTAGCAATAGCTGAATCAAATAGAATAGCTAATTATATAACTGGGACCACAACAGCCAAAATTACTCTTTCTTCAAGCTTGATTTATAATCAGATCATCTCTAATTTTGGAAAAAACTTTGCATTAAAATTTAAAGAAGCTTATGAATCAGGATTTAATAAAATTCCTGAAATAATAGCTAAACTTAATATTGATTGTGATTATCGAAATATTCCTTTTTATATATTTTCTTCTAATAATGATATGGAGATAAATCTTAAAAAAGAGCATGAAACATTAAAAGAATTAGGTATAAATTCTAAATTAGTTAAAAATATTCCAAAACCATTTGACAATGTTGAATTAGGTTTAATGTATGAAAATCAAGCGGAATTCAATCCTAAAAAGTATTTAAATGCTCTTGCAGATTATGTTGATGGTGAAGGATCTTATGTTTTTGAAAAAACTAAAATAATAGCTATTGATAAATATCCTGTAGAAAATAAGAAAATAGCTATTGCAAATAATGGTAAAATAATAGCTAAACATATTGTAATAGCTACTAATTCTCTTATTTATGATCCTGATGAAGTATATAAATATATGACTCAAAATAAGTCTTACCTTTTAAGTGTTTATCTAAAAGAAAAGTTTCCTCAAGGTATGTTCGTTGATCTTAATCCGTTCCATACTTTCAGAACAACTCCTAAATCTAATAACGGATTAAATAAAGAATTATTAATTATAGCTGGAGAACATCACAAGGTAGGAGATCCTGACGATACTTGGGATTTTTATGAAAATATGAGAGAATTTACTATGAATTTTCTAGATATTGAGTCATCTCAATACTATTGGACTGGAGGAGATAATACAACCATAGATAGAATTCCAATAATTGGTGAAACATCAGAAAAAGGAATTTATATAGTCACTGGTTTTAGTAATTGGGGAATGACTACTGGAACAATAGCAGGAATAGCTATTAAAGATCTTATTTTGAAAAATGAAAATAGCTATTTAGAGATTTTTAACCCATTAAGATTTAAAAACAAAAGAAGTCACTTAGAAGAAGAAAAAATAGCTAAATTCAAAGGGAAAGTAGCTATTCATTGGGATTCTTTAATTGATGGAATAGCTAAACTAAAAAATAATGAAGCAAAGGTTGTTGAGTTTGAAAATTCCACAATAGCTATTTACAAAGATAATGATTCTAATATATTTGCATTAGATGGTAAATGTCCTCATAAATCATGTAATCTTAGATGGAACACAGCTGAGAAAAAATGGGAATGTCCTTGTCATGGGGCTGTTTTTGATTATAAAGGTAAGGTAATCAGAGGGCCAGCTATTGATGATTTAAAGGAAATAATTTAAATAGCTAATTTTATTCTATTTTTGCAGATATTTCATCTGCTTTTTCTAATATTTCTTGATTTTTAAGTAATTCTTCTTTTGAATTTATTCCAGAAGCTATTAAAGTATCTATAACATCAAAACCCATAAATTCATATAAAAACTTGTTTTGATGTCTTATATATTTTATATATGTTTGAGGATCTGGATTACCTTGAGAATAAACTAAAATAACTTTTTTATTATCAAGATTTTTAGTTTTACTATTAAATATACTATAAAATCTATCAGTAAATAGCTTGGTTTGAGCTGAAACTTCTCCATAATATATAGGAGATCCGATTATAATATAATCTGCATTTTCTATTTCTTCATAAAGATTTTTCATAGCATCGTCTAAATCACAGCCTTCATTTTCTTTACAATAACCACAAGCTTGACATGGATTGATATTCATATCATTTAAATAGAAAATGTTAGTTTCATAATCATTGTCTTCAGCTTTTTTAAAAATTCGTTTAATTAATGTATTTGTGGAACCATCTTTCCTTGGGCTTCCTGAAAAACCTACAATTTTCATAAATATCACTTTCTCCCCTAAAACTTATAAAAATATTTTATTAAAATTAATTTTAAGTAATTTTACTAAAAATATAATATTTTTTAATTATTATTTTTAATCATGATTTTGTATTATGATAATTTATTATGATAATATAACTAATTAATAAATTAATTAATATCTTTATAATATTTTTATTTTTCTATTTTTAAATCTTTTCAAAGATAATTTATAAAAACATTATTAACAATAAAACAATATTAACAATATTAATTATTAACAATATTCTTAACAATATTATTAAAAATATTAAATTAACAATAACTATTAACAATAATATTACTTAGAATACTAATAATAATAGAATACTACTAATAAAAATACTAATAATATTAATTTTATATTTTAACTAAAAATATTAAAAATACTAAAAACAATAAAAACAATAAAAAGTACTAAAAATAATAAACTAAAAATAATAAAAGAATTATACAAAAATAAAAAGGAGAGGAAATAATTAAAATAGAAAACGATGATACATTCCAAGATTTATTTACTAAATTCGGAATTTTAGCTTTAGATAAACAAGAAAACTTAAATCAGATTATAGGTGAAGAAAAGGGAGAATTACACCTTGATAAAGGAATTATTTCCTTTGAAGAGCTAAATTTCCCAATTCAAATTATTGGAACTTTATCTATTGAAACTAAGAAATGGCATTGGGCATGGGATAATGAAGATATTGGTTTTCCTGCAAATCTTCTTGAAGAAGCAAATAAAGTAAAAGAGATTGGTGAAAAATATAATATTGCTCAATTTAAAACTAATGTCTTTGATGCAGATTTATTTGAAGCTCATATGTTAGCTATGACAGTTGTAGGTCTTTTAAAGGATAGTGCGTATTCTGTAGTGGATTATAATGAGGTACTTTTCTTTGTAACTATTAAATCCGATGAAATTCCAGTTGATGATTCTATTGAAAGATTTATCAATACTTTTGATAAATTCCATAAAGAATTTGATATTAAAGCAAGATTAGCTTTTGAATCATATACTAAAAGTAGAGATTATGATTTTAAAGAAAGAGAAGAATTTTCTGTAGCTAAAATAAACGAATCAAGAGTTATAGTTGGTTTTACAGAAAGAGGAAATGTAACTCATATCCAAACTTTACTTGAAGATTAAATTAAGAAATCATAAGTCAGTGATTTTATGGATAAAGAGCTATTTGATGAAATATCTCAGGAAATAGCTATTTTAATTAATTCAGGATTCTTTAATCAAGAAGAAATCTTAGAAATAATTGAAGAACAATTTATTGATGAAGATTTTGTTGATGATGAAGACTCATTAGATAAAATAGCTAATATCATTTCAAAAGAATATGATGAAAAAATAGCTATTTCTAAAGATTGGGAAAAACCTACTGATTTTGATAAATTAAAGACTTGTTTCAATGAATTAAATCAAAATAATATAATAGCTATTCATAATGCAGGATATGACATTAAAGAAGGGATAGCTGATTCTTTTGAGATTTTTCATTATCTTAAATCAAAAAAATTCAATCCAATAGGGTTTTGTTTTTATACTTTTGAAGATATTGAAATAGCTATTGATTCTAATTCAATTTCTTTTGTTTTTGGTGATTTTGATGATGATCCTAAAAAATCAGAAGAAATAGGAAATATAATAGCTAAAACTTTTAAAAATAATGATTTTTTAGTAAAATGGGATAATGATATTAATGAAAAAATAGCTATTGATCCATTTATTTGGAAAAAACATTTTGATAATGAAGAATATGAAATGGAAGGGGCTTTTAATTATTATTTAGCTAATAATAGTATTTAATAGTACTGATAATAATATTACCATTACTATTATATTATTATTAATAATAATATTAATAATAATCATCCTACTGATAATATAAACGATAAAATATAGAGTTTTGAGGTTTTATGAATCAAAAAACATTAAATCTTATGGAAGAAGCTATTTCAACAGCTGGAAAATGGACGGAGTTAGAAATAGGAAATGATTCTATTCAATTAGAGTTTGATAATGTTCAACTTTACAAACCTACTTTAGACTCTCGTGAAATCCATTCCAGTCAAATAGCTATTCGTTTAGCTGATAATGTTTCTTTTTCAATATTTTATAATAATATTACTAATAATAGTACTAATAATACTACTAATACTAATATTAATAATAATGGTAATAATGAAAGCAATAATGCGATTAATGACAATGATAATTGTAATATTAATGCTAATAATAGTAACAATATTAATAAAAATGAAAATATTCTTTCTGAAATTCTTTCTAATTCTGAATTTTCTTATAAATTAAATAAAAATGAATTTAAATTTCAAGATTTTGATTTTTTAAAAGAAATAGCTAATTATTATTCTTATGAAGAATCTTTGATCGGTAAATCTATTTTTGATGTAGTTGAAGGGGAATCTGATTTCATATTTTGTTTTACAATTGATGAAGGGTTTGAAAATTCTGAAAAAATAGCTATTGTTGGAATAGCTAACCAATTACATTTTTTTAATGAATTTGAATCTCTTAATCAAGATTTAATCAAAAAACTCTCAAATGATTGGTGGATTTATTGGATAGAATATTGGAAACTTAAAGGAACTAAAAATGAATATTACTGTGATCCTGCATGTGAAGCTATTCCTTTTTAATAGCTAATAATAATATTAATAATATTTATTGTTAATTTGTAGTTATTTTGTAGTTATTTTAATTTGTAGTTATTATTAATATCATATTTTATTACTAATCATGTTGATATTTTTTATTAAATAGGTTGTTATATGAAACTTAAATCATCAAATAAAGACTTAGGTGAAATAGCTATTGAAGATATAGCTGACTTATTAAGTGATTTAGAAAATATAAATTCTTTTTTTATTTTAGAAAAAGGAAATTGTAGTTATATTCAGTGTATTAGTTATAATGGGTTTATAATTATTGAAGAACGTATTTATGAAGACGATTCTTTTAATCATTATGTTTTAGGCCATATTGAAGATTGTAATTGTAAAATAAATATGGATAAAACAAATAATGATAAAACAAGTAATGGTAAAACAAATAGTGATAAAAAAAATAATAATAAAGCAAATATTGGAAAAAATAGCTTAAAAGATAGTTTAGCTATTGATGATGAGAATTTTAAGATATATAATAATGAAACATTTACAATAAGGGAAGCTATTGACATATTCACTGATTATTATTCTAATTTTCCATTAAATTATCTAAAAAGAAGAAATATTA
>JAISIQ010000098.1 GCA_031261945.1 Methanobrevibacter sp. | reverse complement strand
GAAGATGCACTTAATTTAGGACTTAATACATTCTTCAGAGTTATGGCTTCTTTTTCTGCTTTAGGATTATTAGCTATGACAACTCCAATGAATGATATTCTTCATATTTTAGGAAAGCTAAGGATTCCTAAAATCTTTCTTGAAATAGCTATGTTGATGTATACAACAATCTTCATATTTCTTGATCAGATTGAAGCTATGAGAAATGCTCAAAAAACAAGATTAGGCTATAATGGAGTTAAGAATAGCTATAGATCTTTAGGATCTCTTGTTACTAATCTTTTCTTTAAATCTTTAGATAAAGGAGAAAAACTCCAAAATAGCTTAGATTCACGATGTTATTCGGGTGAGTTTCCTATTTATGAATCTAAATAGTCATTATTCTATATTATTTTTTTTATATTTGTTCTAATTTAAACTTATTATAATTAAAATTATAATTAAAAATAATTTTATATTGCTATTCATTACTTTTATTAATATTATTTATTAATATTATCAATAATATTAGTATTATTAGTAGTTATTGGCATTATTATTAATCTTATTATTCTATTTAGTAGTGTTTTTTTATTATTATTTTTATTATTATTAATTAATTATTTTTATTATTTTAATTAGTATTAGTAATAGTATTAGTAATAGTGATAGTAATAATATTATCGTCTTAAATAATGTTTAGTTATATATTAATGGTTTTGGTATGAAAAATAAGTCATTTATAATGTTTATTGGTATTTTATCAGGTTTATTGTTTGGTATTGCAACACCGTTTAGTAAAATCCTTCTTTCAGATATGAATTCATTTCAATTAGCAGGATTACTTTATTTAGGGTCTGGATTATTTACTATTCCTTTATTAATTATAAATTATTTTAATAATTATTTTAATAATATGAAAATAGCTAATTCTAAAATAGCTAATTCTTTTAATTTAACTAATTTTAATTTAATTAATATAAAAACTTTTTTTAATTCAACTAATATTAAAATAATTCTTATTTTGATATTTGGAGGAATATTAGGTCCTTTATTCTTAATGTTAGGATTATCTTATGGTACTGCAACATCAACTTCTATCTGGCTGAATATGGAATTAATAGCTACAGCTATTTTAGGATATTTAATATTTAAAGATAATATTGATAGATATACAATTATTGGATTGATTTTAACATTTTTAGCAGGAGTAATAATTTCATGGACTGGGGGAACAGCTAATATAATTTCAGTTATTTTGTAATTTTAGCTTGTTTCTGTTGGGGATTAGATAATCAATTAACTTCTATTGTAGATAGCTATTCTCCTGAGTTTATAACATTTTTAAAAGGAATAGTCGGGGGAGGAATAAATTTAGGAATTGGGGTATTTATAGCAAATTCTTTTAATTTAATCACAAATATATCAATTTCAGCTGAAACAATAATATATGGTCTTATTTTAGGAATGATTTCTTATGGTTTGAGTATTGTATTATTTGTAATAACCGCTCAAAATATAGGAGCTACAAGAAGCCAAATATTGTTTTCAACTGCTCCATTTTGGGGAATATTGTTTTCAATAGCTATTATTAAAGAACCATTTTCATGGGAATTAATAGCTTCAATAGCTCTTTTAATAGCGGGAATTATTTCAATTAATATTTTAGTCCATGAACATCAACATAGTCATGAGGATATTGGCCATATTCATACTCATTCGCATGATGATGAACATCATGACCATGATCATAATCATAATCCTAATCCTAATATTAATATTAATATTAATCCTAATCTTAATTATAATTATCCTAATTATAATAATTATAATAATGGATATAATAGCCATAATTACTATAATTACTATAATAGTAGCTATAATCAGAATTATACTAAAAAACATAGTCATTATCATAAACATAAGAAAATTAAGCATAATCATAAACATTTTCCTGATTTACATCATAAACATGACCATTAATATTTCTAATTAATTTAAAATCAATTATAAAATCAATTAATATACTATTAAATTCAAAGTAAATTTTTTAAAGTTAATTTTAAAAATTATCAAAAATACTTAAGTTTATTAATTATTATAATCAAAATATAAATTAAATTATTAATATATTTATTAAATTCAAAGGGAGATTATATGAGGATAATTGAAGCAAAAGACATAATCTATGAATATCCTGATGGTACAAAAGCTTTAGATAATATTAATTTTCAAGTAGAAAAAGGAGATATAATAGCTTTACTTGGACCCAATGGAGCTGGAAAGTCCACTTTATTTCTTCATTTTAATGGAATTTTAGAACCATCTCAAGGTAAGATATTTGTAGATAATGAAGAATTGAAATATGATAAAAATTCTTTAATTAAGGTTCGCCAAAAAGTAGGTATTGTTTTTCAAAATCCTGATGATCAGCTATTTGCACCTACAGTTGAAGAAGATATAGCTTTTGGCCCATTAAATATTGGTTTATCACAAGAAGAAACAAAAAAACGTGTAGAAGACTCTCTCACAAAAGTAGGTATGGAAGGCTATGAGAAAAAACCTCCTCATCATTTAAGTGGAGGTCAGAAAAAAAGAATAGCTATTGCTGGTATTTTAGCTATGAATCCAGAAGTTATGGTACTTGATGAACCAACATCAGGACTAGATCCTAAAGGCGCTTCAAAGATATTAAAATTATTATATGATCTTAATAATGAAGGAATGACAATAATAATTTCAACTCATGATGTTGATTTAGTTCCAATTTATGCAAAAAAAATCAGTGTAATTAATAAGGGTAAAATAATTAAACAAGGAACTCCTCATGAAGTATTTGATGATGTTGAAACTATAAGGAGTGCTAATTTACGTTTACCTAGAATAGCTCACCTTATTGAAATATTAGATAAAGAAGATCATTTTAAAATAGCTAATCATTATCCTTTAACTATTGGTGAAGCACGTAAAGATATTTTAGATCATATTCAATAATTAGATATTATTCATTATTATTAATATTGCTATTAATATTGCTATTAGTATTACTATTATGAGGCTATTTTATTGCTATTAATCATATAGTTTTTAATTTTTATTTATATTTTTATTTTTATTTTAATTGTTAACTTTTATTATTTACTTATATTAAATTTTATAATAAATTTAAATAATATTATTTAAAAATAATAAATATATTAATTATAATTAAAAATATTAAAATAATTAAAGATATTTAAATTATTATAATTATAATATAATTATTAATTATTAATTATATAATTGGTAATAATATTAAAATTAATATTAATATTAATAGTAGTAGTAATATTATTAATAAATAAATTAATAAAAAATATAATTAATAAAGATTAATAAAAATTAATAATAATAATATAATTTTGATTATATTCATAAATTTAATTATTATATTGTTTATTCATTGTTCATTTATGTTGTTTATAGTTTCATTTTAGTTATATGTTATATTAGTTAGTATGGTGATTAAATGACAAAAATAGGAATCTGTGATACTACATTTGCTAGATTTGATATGGGTAGTGCAGCTATTGATGAGTTAAAGATGAATGCCACAGATTTAAATATCATTAGAAAGACAGTTCCAGGTATTAAAGATCTTCCAGTTGCTTCAAAGAAACTTATTGAAGAAGAAGGCTGTGAAATTGTAATGGCTCTTGGAATGCCAGGTCCAATGGAAAAAGATAAAATGTGTGCTCATGAAGCGTCTACGGGCCTTATTAAAGCTCAACTTTTGACTAATACTCATATATTGGAAGTTTTTGTCCATGAAGATGAAGAAAAAAAAGATGAAGATTTAAAAGAATTAATGGAAAATAGGGCTCGTGATCATGCTAAAAACTTAATAAAAATGATATTCAAACCAAAACAAATGGAAAGAGAAGCAGGAAAAGGAGTTCGTGAAGGTAAAGAAGATGCAGGACCATTATGATGATTCTAATGAGGAGGATCATGATTATAATAATGGAATTTTTATAGTTGTTCCAGCTTATAATGAAGAAAAATCTGTTGGTAATGTTATAGAAGAAATAGCTAAACTGAATTATAAAGTTATTCTTGTTGATGACGGATCAAAGGATAATACAAATAAAATAGCTAATTCTATAAAAGATAAATTTCCAAATAATATTTTTATTTATAAACATGTTCTTAATAGAGGTTTAGGGGCAGCGTTAAATACAGGAATGTATGCATCATTGAGGCGTAATGCTAAATATGTGGTTACATTTGATGCAGATGGACAACATGCTGTTGAAGATATAGCTAAAGTCATCAAACCACTAATCAACGGCGAAGCTGATGTTGTAATTGGTGCAAGACCATTTGAAGACATGCCTAAAAGCAAAAATTTTGCAAATTCAGTAATGAACCTTTTAACAAGAATATTTTATAGAGTTAATGTTAAAGATTCTCAATCAGGACTTCGGGCTTTTAAAGCAGAGGTCATTCCAAAATTAAAAATCATTTCACAAGGATATGGTGTTTCATCAGAATTTATAAGAGAAATTAGAAGAAATAATCTTAAATTAAAAGAAGTTACAATAACTACAATTTACACTCCTGAAACTCAAGCAAAAGGAACTAATGCTCTTGTAGGATTAAAAATTTTATTTAAAATGATTTTGGATTTATTTAAATGAATTTCATAATAAATAATGTAATTAACATAATTTATAATTAATATACTAATTAATATACTAAATATATAATAAATATATGCTAAATAAGATGATAAATAAGATGATGAAAAGGATGATGGTAATATTTTAGAAGATTTAATGTTATATCAAATAGTTGTAGTCATAATAGCTATTTTAGCTATTTTACTAGTTTTTCAAAGGTTTCATAAGAAAAAAACTTCATTGCAAACTTTTATACTTTGGATTATTTTATGGATATTTTTAGCTATTTTTGGAATTATTCCAGATTCAAGTACTTTTTTAGCTAATTTTTTAGGGATAGGTAGAGGATTAGATTTAATTCTTATTTTTGGAATTATTGGTGCTTATTATTTAGTATTTAGACTTTATTTAAAGATAGAAAAGTTAGATCAAGATATTACTAAACTTATTAGATTAATAGCTATTGACAACGAAGAAAAAGAAGAAAAGGAAGAAAAATAAGAAATAGAAGAGAAGGAAGAAAAGAAAGAAAAATAAGAAAAGGAAGAAATAGAAGAAGAATAAATAGAAAAATAACTTAGGTTTTTAAGATGAAAATAGCTTTTGTTACTGAATATTTTCCAAAAAGTAAAGATAGGGATATTAAAGGTGGTGCTGAAGTAGCTGCTTTTAATGAAGCGTATTATCTATCAAAAAATAATGAAATAACTGTTTTAACTTCTTTTGAAGAAGGAATGGAAAGAGAAACTAATATTGGGAATATTAAAGTAATAGCTTGTGGTAAAAAAAGGTCTTATACTCAAAAAGGATCATTTAAAAACAGATTAACTTTTATGAAAGCAGCTTATGATATAGGAAAAAAAATGGATTTTGATATAGTTGTAGGATATAATTTTATTACATATATCTCTGCTTGGAAAATAGCTAAAAAGCTTAATATTCCTTGTGTAGCTCGATATCATGATGTTTGGATTAATAATTGGATTAAAAACATTGGAATATTTGGTATTTTTGGAGAAATCATGGAAAGATACATTCTTTCTCGTGATCTTTCACTCATAATAGCTGTTTCTAATTTCACAGCAGAAAATCTTGAAAAATTTGTTCCAAAGGAAAAAATAGCTGTTGTTCATAATATTGTTGAATTTGATAAAGTAGAAAGCCCAAAATATCATGATACTACTATTTCTTGTGTGTCTCGCTTGGTTGAATATAAACGAATTGAAGATTTAATTTTAGCTATGAATATTCTTGTAAGAGATTTTCCAGATCTTAAATGTAAGATTGTTGGCACTGGGCAAATGAAAGAAAAATTAATAGCTATTATAGAAGAAAATCATTTAAATGACAATATAACTCTCTGTGGTTTTGTTGAAAAACATGAAGATGTTTTAAAAGTTATTAATTCATCACATATTTTTGTTCTTCCAAGTGAAGTTGAAGGATTTGGAATAGTTGTTGTTGAAGCTTTAGGTTGTGAAGTTCCATTTGTTGCTTCAAATATTCCTCCTATTATGGAAGCAAGCGGTAAAAAAGGAGGATTATTTTTCAATGTTAGAGATTTTAAAGATTTAGCTTCAAAAATCAAATATTTACTTGAAAATAAAGAATTATATAATAAACTTAAAAACGAAGGAAAAGAACAATATGACAAATATCAAGGTGAATATATATCTAAAAAACTTGAAAATTTATATTCCTCTGCTATTGAAAAATATAATTAAAATTTTAAAGATATTATAAAAAGTGATTTCATGTTTGAACTAGAAAATTGGGAAGGATCTATATTATATATGGTGAGATTTAATGTTGTATTTTAGAGGGTGTACTGCAAGAGAAAGAATGAATTCTATTTCTGACGCTGTTGAAGCTATATTAAAAATAGCTAATATAGATTATGAAATATTGGATAATGAAGAGTGTTGTGGATCAGTACTTCTTAGAACTGGTTTTGTTGATGAAGCAAAAGAAGAAATTCAGAAAAATACAGATAAATTAAACCATCAAAAAGTTCTTACATCTTGCGCAGGTTGTTATAAAACACTATCTCAAGATTATAAAGAATTAGCTAATATAAATTTAGATGTTATTCATATTTCTCAGCTATTAGAACAATTAATAGCTGAAAACAAAATAACCCCAAAAAAATCTGAAAAATCTAAAAAAGTTACTTATCATGATCCTTGTCATTTAGGGCGTCATAGTGAAGAATATGACGCTCCAAGGCATGTAATTAGCTATTTTGCAGATATTGAAGAAATGGAAAATATCAAAGAAAATGCAAAATGTTGCGGATCTGGTGGAGGAGTAAAATCTGCATATCCTGAAATAGCTAAATCAATAGCTAAATTCAGAGGAGAGGAAGCAAATAAAACCAATGCAGATATGATTGTGACTTCTTGTCCATTTTGTAAACTTAATTTATCTGAAAATTCATCTTTAGATGTATTAGATTTATCTGAATTTGTAATGGAAAATATTGAAAAATAATATATTAAAAAAGAAAGAAAGAATGAGAAAGAAAAGAATGAGAAATAAAAAAATGAGAAAGAAATTAATGAGGAGAATAGCTAATGAAAGAAAAAGAAATTGAAACTATGAGAAATTCTTTCAAAACAGTTGTAAATAAAAGAAGATCTATTTTAGAAGATCCTCAAACAAAAAAACTTCAAGAAAAAGTAAGATCTATTAGAAAAGAAGCTATTAAAAATAATAAAAAACTTCTTAAAATAGCTGAAAATTCTTTTAAAACTAATGATATTGATTATTTTTATGCAGATGATGATAAAGAAGCTCAAAATATTATTTATGATATTATAACTAGTGAAAATCTTGAAAAATCAGATTTTCAATTAATAGCTAAATCTAAATCTAATACTCTTGGTGAAATAGCTATTTCTAAATATCTTAAATCAAAAGGATTTGAAGTTGTTGAAACTGACCTTGGAGATAGAATACTTCAACTTAAAGGTGAAAATAACAAGCCAACTCATCCAACAGGCCCTGCTTCTCATTTAAATGTAGAAGAAATAGCTAATATTGTAAATAATGCTATGAATAAATCTAATAAAGATGTGAATAATAATCATGAAAATATAATTATTCCTCCAGAACCAAAAGCTATTATGGAAACAGTTAGGGGAGATGTTCTTGAAAAAATAGCTAAATCTCAAATTGGAATCAGTGGATCTAATGCTGTAGCTGCAGAAGATGGATCTCTTGTTTTTATTCATAATGAAGGTAACATATCATTAATTTCACTTATGAAAACTCATATAATTGTAGTTGGAATTGACAAGTTTGTAAAAACTATTGAAGATGCTATTTCGATAGCTAAACTTGAAACAATTTATGCAACTGGATCTAAAATCACTTCATATATTAATATAGTTTCAGGACCTTCAAAAACAGCAGATATTGAAAAAAAACTTCTTAAAAATATGTATGGTGCTGAAAAAGTTGTTGTGATTATTTTAGATAATGGAAGAAGCAGAGCAATAGCTGAAGCTCAGGAAACTATGTATTGTATTGGTTGTGGTAGTTGTATTGTTTCATGTCCAGTTTATAATGCTGTTGGTAACGAATTTGGTTTTAATAATTATTTAGGTGGTCGAGGAATAGCTATGAGTAAATTTATTGAAGATGATAATATAAGCTATGATTCTGGTCTTTATATGTGTACTTTATGTGGTCTTTGTAGATTTAATTGCCCTGTTTCTATTCCTACTTCAGAAATCATAGAAAAATTAAGATTTTCTTCAAAAAACAATGGCTTCTATCCAAAAATACATGAAAAATTTAAAAACAATATAAAAGAAAAAGGTTCTCCTTATTAATTACTCTTTATTAATCATAGTTATATTTAATTTTATATTATAATTTATATTTAGTATAATACATTTAGTATAATAATTTATATTTATATAATTATAATAATTATTATAATAATTATAATTAGTTTTATAATGTTAATTATATTAATTATAATAATAGTGATTTATAATATTAATGATATGACAATATTAATTAATAATAGATATGTAAATAGTAAAATTATGGTATATATTATATGATATGTTAATAATTTAATCATTAAACTAATTAATTATAAATAATATATTATTTAATAATAATTAAATCTAATAATAATTAATAATAATTAATACTAATTAATACTAATAATATTAATTAATAATATTTAATAATATACTAGTAATAAATATAATATTAATAAATATATTGATATAGTATATTTGATTATTTATTGATTATTTGATTAATTAATGTTTATATTAATTTTTATATATCGATTTAAATTAGGGATTAAAATGAAAGTAGATAGCTTAACTATTCAACAAAAAGATTTAGAAAATACTTTAAATTTTAAAGTAGGTCAAACTCTTTCACAAAATGAATTTGATTTTCTAAAAGAAAATTTAACCATAGATTATATTAATATAAATACAAAAACAGGTTTCATTGAAATAAAAGGAGCTAAAGATAATTTTATTTGGTATTCTTTAAGTGATATAGAATTTTTAGCTTTTGATATTACAAAGTAGCTAGTATTAATACTATTGTTAATGATAATTGATATTACTAATAGAAATATTATGGTAATAAATATTAGAATAATATTTAATTAATAGCATACTAAATAAATATAATATAATTAATATAATATAATTGAATTTATTAATTAAACTAAATTAAACTAAGTTAAACTAAATTAAATTAAATTAAATTTAAAATTTGATAATGGAGGAAATCTATTGCTTCTATTAATTAGTCCAATAAATAACGAAGAAGCTATTGAAGCTATTGAAGGCGGTGCAGACATCGTTGATGTTAAGAATCCGAAAGAAGGTTCCCTTGGAGCTAATTTCCCATGGGTTATAAAAGATATTAGAAAAATGACTCCTGATGATATGTTAGTAAGTGCAACATTGGGGGATGTTCCTTATAAACCTGGTACTGTATCTCTTGCAGCTATGGGTGCATTAGTAAGTGGGGCAGACTATATTAAAGTAGGTTTGTATGGTACAAAAGATTACAACGAAGCTTTGGAAGTTATGAAAGGTGTTGTTAAAACAGTAAAAGATGAAAATCCTGATTCAATTGTTGTAGCTTCTGGTTATGCTGATGCTCATAGAGTTGGGGCAGTTGATCCTAAATTAATACCAAAAATAGCTAAAGAATCTGGTTCTGATTTAGCAATGTTAGATACGGCAGTTAAAGATGGAAAAACTCTTTTTGATTATTTAAACATCAATGAACTTCAAGTATTTGTAGATGAAATTCATAGCTATGGATTAAAATCAGCATTAGCAGGTTCTGTTAAGAAAGAACAATTAAAGCCTCTTTATGATATTGGATGTGATGTAGTTGGTGTAAGAGGTGCTGCTTGTACTGGTGGAGATCGAAATAATGGTAAAATTAATAGATCTGCAGTATCTGAATTAAAAGATTTGATTAATTCTTTTTAATCTTAACATTTTACATTATTAACTTTCTTATTATTAACATTATTATTAATATTTTTATTACTAATATTCTTATTACTAATATTTTGATTATTAATTAGAATAATTATTAATTTGAATATTCTAATTAATATTAGACTAGTTTATTAGAATAGTAATAGTTAAAATTAAAATATATTAAATTATATTATATCATATTAAATTAAATTTGGTGAAATTATGTTTTCAAAAAAGATACAGGAAGCTGAAACTGGATACACTTATGATGATTTTTTATTGGCTCCTAATGAGTCATGGATTGAAGCTAAAGATGTAAATACTAAATCTAAAGTTTCAAGAAATTTTGAATTAAATATTCCGATTATCAGTTCAGCTATGGACACTGTAACCGAATGCGAATTAGCAATAGCTCTAGCTCAAGTCGGAGGAATAGGGGTTATTCATAGGAATATGACTCTTGAGCAAGAAGTCGAAGAGGTCAAAAAAGTTAAAATGTCTGGAGACCTCACAATTCGTGATGTAGTTACAACTTCCCCAGATTCGTCATTACATACAGTTAGGGATTTAATGGAGGAAGAAGAAGTTAGTGGTCTTCCTGTTATTGAAGATGGAAAGCTTATTGGAATTATAAGTAAAAGAGATATTAAACCAATGTTGGCTACGGAGTCTAAGGATCCAGAAACTAATAAAGTAAAAGATATAATGACTTCAGATGTTGTAACTGTTGAAGATTCAATTTCACCACTCGATGCATTAGATATAGCTTATGAAAACAAAGTAGAAAGACTTCCAGTTGTAAGAGATGGCAAATTAGTGGGAATAATTACTATTAGAGATATTCTTAATCATAAAAATCATCCTAATGCTGCACGAGATAAAGAAGGTAAGTTATTAGTAGCTGCAGCTACTGGTCCATTTGATTTAGAAAGAGCTGTTGCTCTGGATCAAGCAGGTGCTGATATTTTAGCGGTTGATTGTGCTCATGCTCATAATATGAATGTTGTTAATTTTGCTTCAACTCTTAAAGATAATATTGAAGCAGATCTTATAATGGGAAATATTGCAACAGCTGAAGCTGCAGAAGCATTGATTGAACAAGGAATCGATGGATTAAAAGTAGGAATAGGTCCAGGATCAATGTGTACTACCAGGATTATTGCTGGAGTGGGTGTTCCTCAACTTACAGCTATTTCTTCTGTTGCTGATATAGCTCATGAACATGGTGTTCCTGTTATTGCTGATGGGGGACTTAGGTATTCTGGAGATATAGCTAAAGCTATTGGTGCTGGAGCTGATGTTGTGATGCTTGGAAATCTTCTTGCTGGAACTTATGAATCTCCAGGGGATGTTGTTGTTATGAATGGAAGAAAATACAAACAATATCGAGGAATGGGATCTATGGGTGCAATGACTGGAGGATTTGGTGGTGGAGCCGACAGATATTTTCAAGAAATTAAAGGACATATGAAACATTCAAAACTTGTTCCAGAAGGTGTTGAAGGTGCTGTACCATACAAAGGTACTGTTAATGAAGTTATTTTCCAACTTGTAGGTGGTTTAAAAGCTTCGATGGGTTATTGCGGTGCTAAAGATATTGAAACAATGAAAAAAATAGCTAAATTTGTTAAAATTACAAGTAGTGGTATTAAAGAAAGTCATCCTCATGATCTTTTAATTACAAATGAAAGCCCAAACTATCCTACCTTAGATTAATAACCTATGTCTTAGATTAATAATTATTATAAAATTTCCTAAAGTTCTTCTTAAAGTTCTAATAAATTATTAATCTTTAGTTATTATTATCATTATTATTATTATTATTATTATTTAAAATATTGTGGAATCATGAATTCTGAAAATATTAGATCAGCTATTATTTTATGTGGGGGGAAAAGTAGAAGAATGGGTAATGATAAAGGATCTATGCTAATCAAAGAAAAACCTATGTTTATCCATATACTTGATACATTAAATAATAATATTGATGAAGTAGTAATTGTTTTAAATGATAATAGAAGAATAGCTAAATATAATTCTTTAATTCAAGATTATAAAAATCTTGATAATAATGATAATAATAATAAATTTATTTTTAATTATAATATTAGTTTTGTTGAAGATGAAATTAAAAATAAAGGTCCATTATCTGGTTTAATAACTGGCATTAAACATATAAATGGAGATTATGGGTTAGTATTACCTTGTGATTCTCCTTTTATAAAATCTGATTATATAAATTATATGTTTAATATTTTAAATAGAAATTCTAAAAAAGATATTGAATGTATTGTTCCATATAATTATGGAAATACTAAAATATTATTTGAAAATATAAGAAATAATAAAGAAATTCCGATTAATATACAGTTTAAAAACTCTTTAATAAATAATTGTGAACCTTTACATGGTATTTATAAAAAAGATATATATAAAACCATATCTAAACTTTTAGATTCTGAAAATAATGTTAAATCTGCAATTAATAGTTTAAATAGCTATTTTATTCCAATCAATGAAAAAGAAATAGCTTATATAAATTTTAAAAATTTAAATTCAAAAGAAGATTTAAATAATTTATAATTTTATTTGATTTCAATTGATCTAGGGCTTCTTCCCATTTCTAAAATAAATTTATTTACTCTTTCAATCATATTAGAATAATCTTCACGAGGAATTTTTATATTAGATATATTTGCATATTCTGGCATTTCGCCATTTGTATTTTTAAAGTCAATTATACTATCTACCATTTCTCTATATTCTTCTAATGTTAAATGCTTCATATACTACCACCATGAAATTTAAATAGTTTTCATGGACTTTAATCAAATATGAATAATAATATAAATTCTTTTAATATTTAAACTATTCTATTTTTTTGTGGATAATTTTATATTTTTTATATAACTATAATATATTTTATCTAAAATTAGTTATGATGTATGTAAAAATATAAAATTAAATCAACTATTTTTTGTAGCAGTTATAATAGCTATTGGATTTTGAGCCATCATCATTGTTCCTCTATCTATAATTTTACCTTTAGAAACATTTACTTCAACAATTTCAACATCAAAACCTAATTCTTTAAATTTTTTAATAGCTTCTACTTTTGTTTCATTTAAAATAGCTGTAACTACTATTTTTCCATTAGATTTTAATAAAGATATAATTGTTTCAATAAGTATATCAAGATCATTATTACTGCCTCCAATAATAGCTATATCAATTCTTTTATCTTTGATTTCTTGATTTGAATTTAGAGCAGATAATGCATCATCTTTAATTAATTCTACTTTTTCTGATAAATTGAATTTATTAATATTTTGTGATGTGATTTCAATAGCTTTTGAATTTTTGTCAATAGCTATTACTTTTTTAGCTATTTTAGCCATTTCTGTAGTGATTCCGCCAGTTCCACATCCAATATCAACTACAAAGCTATCATGGGACACTTCACTTTTACATCTAATAAGGCATCTGATTTCTTCTTTTGTTGGTCCAGGAACATCATTTGATTTAATAAATTCACTATCTTTAATCAAAAATTCACTTCCTTTTTATTTCCATCTTTTAAACTCATTATTGTCAATTTTTAATGAATCTAATATTTTACCAACTACAAAATCACAAATCTCGTCTATATTATGAGGATTATGATAAAAAGCAGGCATAGCTGGAAGAATTATTCCTCCTTCTTTGCTAATTTTTACCATATTTTCGAGATGAGCAGTTCTTAGAGGTGTTTCTCTAGGAACAATAATAGTTTTTCTTCTTTCTTTTAAGGATACATCTGCTACTCGTGTAATTGTATTATTTCCATAGCCATTAGCTATTGCTGATAATGTCTTCATAGAACAAGGTACAATAACTAAACTATCAAATTTAAAAGAACCACTATTAATAGAAGCAGTTAAATCATTAGAATCATAATAATAAGTAGCTAAATTTATAATCTTTTTTAAATTTTCATTTAGATTTTTATTTAGATTTTTATTTAACTTTTTTGGATCTTTTTCTTCCTTTGATTCCTTTAATGTTTCTAATTCATTTAATTCATGTTCAATAATTAATTTAGCAGGATCACTAATAATTAATCCAGTTTCAATATCTAATTTTTTTAGTGCTTCTAATAGTTTTAAGCTATAAATAACTCCACTTGCACCAGTAATAGCTATGATAATCATTTTTTCACTA
>JAISIQ010000168.1 GCA_031261945.1 Methanobrevibacter sp. | reverse complement strand
ATTATTCTATTATATTAACATCTGATTTTAGTTTAGCTATTATAGGGATACCTGTATCTATTGCATCTAAAAGATAATCAGTAATTTCAAGACCTTGTCTTAATTTTACTATTCCATTTTTTCCAACAGTGGCTGTAAAAAGATATTCATCATTTACAATAGCATCAAATTCATCACCAACATATTCATAACCTATATTTAAAATAAGGTGTTTCTTTGTTATTTCAATTGGAATTTCAAATGTTTTAATTTCATAGTTATATTCTTGTTCTTTTTTGTGTTCTTTTAGATTTTCTAAAGGTTCAAGTCCAATACTAATTCCTACTTTCTTTTCAATTTCATCAATTCTCTTTCCTTTTCTACCAACAATTCTAGGAATATATTTTTCATTTATATAAACTTTAACTCTATCAGATGATTCAATTTCTGCTTTAATCTTAGCCTTTGGAACGATTTTTTTAATAGCTCTAATAACTTCTTTTTCAGCTATTTTATCAACTGATGATTTTTTTGGTTTTCCTTCACTATCTTTCGTATTTGAAGCTAATTCTACGTCCATAACAATAGTTTGTTCACCATAGGTGTATATTTCATTTTTAAGCTCATTATTTTCAAAATCTCTAACTTCAATAACTGGTCTTGCAAGATCTGCTTCTTGCATACCTGTTGGAACCTTAACAGTAAGTTCAGTTTCATAAATAGCTTCTATTTTCCCATCTTCAATATATATGGTCGTATCTACAATTGAAGGAATAATTCCCAACTCTACTCTTCCAGATATTCTCTGAATAGCATCTATTGGTCTTGTTGCATGTACAACACCAATCATTCCAACTCCTGCAAGACGCATATCTGCAAAAATAGCAAAATCATGGTTTTTCCTAAGTTCATCATAAATAGTAAAATCTGGCCTAACCAGCAGAAGTATATCGGCTGTTTTTTCCATATCTCCATCAAGAGGAGAATATTGGGTAATTTCATCTCCTACTTGTAAATCTCTCGGAGATTCCATTGTTTTCACGATTTTATTCATATCTTCAGAGAAAAATTTAGCTATTGCTTGTGCAAATGTACTTTTACCAGCTCCTGGAGAACCAGATATTAAAATCCCATTAGCTGAATTTCTGAGCCTATCCATTAGTTTGTCTGAAAGCTCATATTCTTCAAGAGAAACTTCTGCAACAGGACGAACTGCTGTAATTTCCATTCCTTCTGAAAAAGGTGGTTTAGCTATGGATATTCTGTATTCTCTTGATTGAACAACAGTTGCTCCTTCTTCATCAACTTCAAGATAAGTTTTAAAATCATGATTAGCTTTTTCTATAATATCTTCAGCTAATTCTTGTAAATATTCATAGCTAATTACATTGGTGTCTAATTTTACTAAATCAATATGTCCTGGCTTTCCTTTTTTAGCCATTGGAACAACATTTTCTTTTAAATGAACAGACATTGTTTTTTCATCAAAGTATTTAGCTATTTTTAGTTCTTTATCTTCTTTAGATTCTTGTTTTATATAAATTACAGGTATTCCTTGAGCTTTAGCTACTTCACTTTGAACTTTATCGCAGGTTATTAATGTTGCTAATTCATTTTTAGCAATATCTCTTATTATTGCATCAATTTCACCAGTTTTTGATAAAGAAATTTCATAATTATTAGGTCTTTTTCCAGAGAAACTAATAGCTATTTTTCCATCATCTGCTAAGTTTTGGAGATATTTAAGTTCTTCTAAGCCTTTCTGTCCAATTATCCTTTCTTTATTTCTTTGATATTCAAGTTCTGCTACTACAGCTTCAGGAATTATGATTTCAGGATAATTTAAATTTTTATCTTTTATTAATTTACTTAGTTGTTCTTCTATTACAGCACTAGTATCAGGCACTATTCTTTTTAAATATCCTGATTCTTCTCCTGAATCTTCTATATCATCATAATATTCCAATTCTTAATCTCCTTATATTTAGTTGAATTATTCTTTAGTTCCCTATTCATTAATTCCCTATTCTTTAGTTTCCTATTCTTTATTTTCTTCTTTATTTCCATAAACATCTTCAGGATTAAATAATCTTTTAGCTATTATTTCTAATTCATCTTCCTTTAAATCTTCTAAATCAGTATTTTCTTTAGCTATTTTATCAATATCTAATTTTCTAAAGAAACATGAATAATAACCTTCATGGCATGCTGCTCCATTTTGTTCTACTTTTAAAATTATAGCATCTGCATCACAATCAGTGAAAATTTCTCTAACTTTTTGTGTATTACCTGAACTTTCTCCTTTAGCCCAAAGTTTATTTCTTGAAGTACTCCAATAATGAGCTATTTTTGTTTCAATTGTTTTTTTAAGAGCTATTTTATTCATATAAGCTACCATGAGTATTTGTGAAGTATTATAATCTTGAGCAATAGCTATTATTAGGTTTTCATCCCCTACTTTGTGTCTGAAATTAATTTTGATGATTACACCTCATTTTTAATTCAAATCGACTTAAATAATTTATTAAATAATTTATTTCATCTTTTTAATTTTAATATTTTAATTTATATTTTCCAGATAATCTATTATTTCATTAATAGCTACTAAATCTTGTTTTCCATTAGCCATATTTTTAATTGTAACGCTATCTTTGTCTAATTCATCTTTTCCAACTAAAATAACATATTTAACATTTAATTTATTAGCAGTATTTAATAATTTTTTGAATTTTTTTCTTGAAAGATCCACTTCTGAGGATATATTATTTTTTCTAAGTAATTGAACTATTTCAAATGATTCAGCTCTTGTTTCATCATTTATAGGAGCAACATAAACATCAACAATGGAATTAATATTATTTTGAGCAGTATTAGTAGTATTATTCCTCACCATATGATCTAACTGCTTGCTTTGTTTTATCCATTCAATAGCATTCATTAATCTATCAAAACCAAAAGCAAATCCAGTAGATTCCACTGGTTCTCCTCCAAATAGCTGAACTAAATCATAAGTTCCTCCTCCAGCTATTTGTTTTTGAGATTCAAGAGCTGGAACATAAATTTCAAAGACTATTCCTGTGTAATAATCTAAACCTCGAGCTATTCCTAAATTAATTTTGTAGTTTTCCACTTCAAAGCTTTTTAATAATTTTATTAATTGTTTAAATTCATTTAAAGAAGATTTTGTTTCTTCATGGTCTTTTATAAGAATATCTTTTATGATTGTTTCTACTTTTTCTATTATTTCTTCTTTTCCAACTAGATCTATTAATTTTAATAATATTTCTGATAATTTTTGATCTTCTATTAAAGGTGAATCTCTTGTTTTTCCAAATAATTCATTTTCTAATAATTCTTTATCTCCTTTATCAATTAAAACCATTATTTCTTCTTGGATTTCTTCTGAAATATTGAAATAATCAAATAATCCTCTAATTATTCCTAAATGGTTTATATGAATTTCTGCAAGCTCTTTATTTATTTTAAGACGTTTTAATGAGTTTTCAGCCATAGCTATTATTTCTGCTTCAGCTTCTGGTGATTTTGCTCCAATCAATTCACAACCAAACTGCCAAAACTGACGAAATCTTCCATTTTGAGGTCTTTCATATCTAAAACAACTTCCAAAATAATATAGTTTGATGGGTTTAGCTGTTTTTTGAAGTTCATTAATATAAAGTCTTGCAACAGGAGCAGTTATTTCTGGACGAAGAGCTAATTCTC
>JAISIQ010000043.1 GCA_031261945.1 Methanobrevibacter sp. | reverse complement strand
TTACTTTCACAAAAATGTGGAAAAACTGTAAATCTTAAAAAAGTAGCTGATTTAGATATAACAACAGATAGAGGCGTGAAAATTGATCCTCAACTATTAACTACTGATGCAAACGAACTTTTAGAAGATGATAATATTGATATCGTTATAGAGCTTATGGGAGGATATGAACCTGCTAAAACATTTATTATTAAAGCTATGGATAATGGAAAACACGTTGTTTCTGCAAATAAAGCTTTAATAGCTAAACATTGGGAAGAGTTAATGGAAGCAAGGAAGCGGAATGATGTTAGATTCTCCTTTGAAGCAAGTGTTGGAGGAGGAATACCAGTTCTTCAACCATTAAACGAATCATTAGCAGCAAATCGATTTGAAGCTATTTATGGAATTATGAATGGAACTGCAAATTACATATTAACTAAAATGAGTGAAGAAGGATCTCAATTTGAAGAAGTTCTTGTTGAAGCTCAAAATAAAGGTTATGCTGAAGCAGACCCTACATTTGATATAGAAGGTCATGATACTGCTCAAAAATTAATCGTGCTTACTAAACTTGGATTTGGTGAATATGTTCCTCAAGAAAAGTTTCATGTAGAAGGAATTACAAAAATAACTCCTGAAGACATAGAATTTGCTAAAAATGAACTAAATTATGTTATAAAGCTATTGGGAATAGCTATTCAAACTGATAATGGATTAGAAATTAGAGTTCATCCAACATTTCTTCCAAAAGACCATTTACTTGCTTCAGTTAATGATGTTTTCAATGCAATATATATGGTTGGAGACTTTGTAGGACCAGTTATGTTATATGGCCAAGGGGCTGGAAGAGAAGCAACTGCAAGTGCAGTAGTTGGTGATTGTCTTGATATTATCTTTAATGAAGATAAACGAATTAGCTATGGTCCAGTTACATCCCAAGTAGAAAGAATAAAAAGTATAGATGATATTATATCTAAATATTATATTAGTTTGAAAGCTATTGATAAACCAGGAATTCTTCAGACAATAACTGAAATATTAAACAACAATGATATAAGTATTGAATCAATAACTCAAAAACCAAGTATAGAAAATGAAGCAACTCCAATAATTATTGTTAGCCATGAAAGTTCAGAAAATAATATCAATGAAGCAATAGCTAAAATCAATGATTTAAATGATGTAAAAGAAGAAATAAGGTTAATAAGAATATTAGAATAATATTGAAAGATTTTTAAAATTATTTTTTCTTAAATTTACTTTTAAATCATTATTTACATTTTATTTTTTTATTTTTATAAATTTTATTAATATAAATCAATTTAATCACATTCTTATTTTTTACCACCCTAATATAAATTTTCTTTACACCTATAAATATTCTAATAATTTAATCAAAATGATATTTAAGTAGAAAATAAAGTTCTATAAATGATTTTAACAAGATATAAGAGAATTTATCCTAAAATAACCTCAAAATATATATTTAATGAGTAATAACATTAAATATGAAAGTAATAATAAAATAATTAAAAGTTTATAAAATACCCTATTATAGAATTAACCTTTTAATTATCCATAATATAAATGAGAGGAATTATAATGATAAGTATATCTACAATAAGAACTTATATGTTCTGTCCATTAAAATTATATCTTGAACAGAACTTAGATGAAGATAAACAAAAAGATATTTTGTTAAATAAGACAATGAAAGAATTAAGAATAGATTTGCAAGATTTATTCCAAAGAAATATTAGAAGATTAAGAAAAGAAATGGAATTAGAAGAAATAGAATCTAACCTAAATACAAATATAATAAATTATATAGAAAGTTCAATAGCTATTTTAGAAAATAGTGATTTTGAATACAATGAAGCTATTTTAGGAGAAAAAACAAATAATAATGAAGCAGATGAAATAGAACTATTAAAAAAAGAATTAATAGAAGAAGCCAATTTCAACATGAAAATACTTGCTTTAAAATCTCAAAAAGCTATGATTAATAATGAAAGAGATGGAACACAAATAGCAGAGCTATTTTTCCCAACTTCAATGTATAGCTATTTAATGAGAGATCCTCAAATAGAATTAGTAGGAAGCTGTGATAAAATAGAAATTATAGAAGGAAAATATTATCCAATAAATATTAAACCATCAATACCTCCATTAAAAGGAACCTGGGATAGCGATGCTATGGAACTTGTAGCAAGCGCACTTTTAATAGAACAAGAATTTGATACAGAAGTATTTGTAGGTTTTGTTGATTATTTAAAACTTGGAGATCGTCGACCTGTTGTAATGGATGCAAATCTAAGAAAAGGACTATTTAAAGTTATGAATGAGATAAAAGACATTGTAAATGAAAAAATAGTTCCAGATATAAATGTAACTATTCAAAAATGTGTTAAATGTGAGTATAATAAGATATGTCATAAAGATGAAGATTTAGAATAATTTAAAAAATTGAATAATGATAGTAAAAACAAAAAAAGTTAATACTTAGAAAATCAAATAATAATATTACTTATAAATAATATAAAAACTATAAAAAGGTGTTAAAAATGGTAGATGAAAAAGTAATGAAAACTTGTAAATCTTTTTTAGGGGATGTAGCTGCTTGTAAAGATGATTTAGATATGTCTGATGATGAAAATCAAACTTATCTTAAAATGGCAGAAAATTTAAGTCCAGAAGATGTTTCTAAAGTATTGGAATTAGCTCTTAAAGTAAGAGAAAGTGGAAAAATTAAAGATCCTGAAGTGAAAAATGAGGCAAGTAAAATAATACGTGCCCTTCAGATGAGCTAATAGCTATTATAGCTATTAGTTTTTAAAAAAAATTAATATTTAAAATTTATTTTTTTTTAATTTATTTATTTTAAAAGTAGCAGTGTCTGCTACCGCCATAACTGCCATTACTCCTGCTTGAATTGGATCAGTTACTACTAAATCAGCTATTTCTGTGATTCCCCCCGGCATGTTAAGACTTATAACAACTAAATTATGTTCAGATTTAACATTAGCAACCGCATCAGCTATTTTTCCCCCCATAAGTGATCCTGCTAAAACTAAAGCACTTACTCGTGGAAGACGGGAAAGAGCTTCAACAGCTTCAGCTATTTCTTCTTCACCCACCAATGGAATAGTATCTATGCTTATTCTTTCTCCTCTGATATTATGGCGATCAGCTTCAGTAATAGCTCCCATAGCTACTTGAGATACTTGAGCGCCTCCACCGAATATTATTATACGTTTTCCATAAATATCATTAAGAGAACCATGAATTTCAACAGATTTAACTGAATCCAATGATTCAATATCTTTTATTAAACTATTTATGTTATCTTTATTTTCTAATTCTAAATTAATTGAACCAAAATTTCCTTTTTCTATAAATAAATGAGTATAACTAATATTGATATTATAAGATGAAATTAAATTTGTTATTTCATCCAAAACTCCTTTTTTTTCAATAGCTTTAATTGTAATTGCAATATTTGGCATTTTATCTTATAAATTTATTTTGTGAATTTATTTATCTTATAATTTATGAATTATAATGAGAGATATATATTTTTAAGCTATTTTTGCTTTAATTGAATTTAAATCAGATTGTGCTTTTCTAAACAAGGTTAAAAAACTATCTTCATATTTTACAGGTATAACTTCAATACCTAACTCCCTGTGTTCTTCAATCCAACTTTCTTCAAAAACGGGTATTTCTACTTTAACAGCTTCATCTGTTTTATTAACTAAAATAATATTTTTATAAGGGAAATCTCTTTCTACAATATATCCCCCAAGACTTACAATATGATAAGGACTAACTACAAACTTCAATTAAAACACCTAAAACATGGAATTCATTCAATTAAACATCAAATATTAAATAAACACTAAATACTAACTATTACATTATACATTATTATAATTATTATAATTATATTATTATAATTTTATTATATTATGATATTATATTAGGATATTATATTATGATTAATATTATGTTAATTATATCAATAATCCAATAACAATAGCTAAAACTCCTAAAAGTGATGTTGAAACTACAACTGGATAAAATTGTTTATATGTGAATACTGGAGAAAATGCGCTCATTATTCCCATTAAAACTGGGAAAATAATGGCAACTGCTATATTAACTAAAATTCCCCAAGAAAATATATTTGGAGGAATTCCTATGAAAAGTACTGAAAATAAAGCCCCTAGTGTAAACATTAAAAATCCTCTTGTTAAATAAACAAAAGAGCGATATTTAGAAGCATATTCCATATAAGGACCTTCGATTACATCAGCTTTAGTTTTAAGAATTGCAAAAGGATATTCATTTAAAAGAATCATATATCCAATGAAAAAAACTATTGTTCCAATTGCCCCCCCTAATGTAAGAATAAATGGACCATTAGCCTGTTGAAATGCTACTATGTCCCCTAAAAAAACACTTCCAGTTATAGCTACAGGAATAAATAAAGCAAGATACAAAGGAAAAGATCCAAAAGCTATCAGACGAAATGCTCTATTTGAACTTAAATCTTCAATATAAGATCTTTCTACATTTGGATGTGTAGCTCCTTTAACAATGTCTGGAAATGGTAAGCCCAAAGACATTACTGACTTAGAAAGAGCCCCCATTAAAACATATGCTACTTCTTCAACTTTTAAAAATCCAATAATAGCTATTATACTTGTAAAAGCACCAAATGAGTAAATTTGAGGCATCAATGCTAAAAGAATTAATATAACTACAATAAAACATATTATAGGTAATGATTTATATAATCCAGGTACTGGAGAATTAGGCATAACATTTTCCTTAAAGAAAAATTTAATAGGGGCCATTATTCCCGGACTTGTAACAGGAGGACCAATTCTTTGCTGGATTCTAGCTTGAACATATTTTCTTTCAATTCCTGGAAGAAGCATTCCTATAACTATAGCTAAAATCAATGTAGCTATTACTGCTAGAACTGAATATAATATTGTAATATATGACATCCTATCTCTTCCTTAATCTCCTTATTTATTTTAATTATTATATTATTATAAATTATTATTACTATTGTTATTATTATTACTAGTTACTACTATTACTATTACTATTCTTACTAATTACTAATATTACTAATATTATCATTAATGGCATTATTATTGCTACTACCATTAATATTAGCAATATTACTCTCATTACCATTACTATTGCCATTAATATTACTATTATTAGTACTACTATTACTAATATTAATAATATTCGTATTGTTACTATTGTTACTACTATTACTACTATTACTATCAATTATTTCAATAGCTCTATCTGTACAAGTAAAACAAGGATCACATTGAACAATACATAATTGTGCATCAGTTACATGATTACCAATACAAGCATATTGCATAGCACCAATATTAGACATCGAAGGAGTCCTAATAATAGATCCCCTAAGTCTACCATCTTCTATTCCATAAGAATGATAAAGAGTTCCTCTTGGAACTTCAATATAACTTTGAATCATATCACAATCAAACATTTCCCAAGATCTATCTACTATAGGACCCTCAGGAATATTTTTAATAGCTTGGCGAATTATTTTTACAGATTCTGGAATCTCTAAAGCTCTCATTAAAATATTTGATTTAACATCTCCATCATCTTGAGTTATAACATCAAAATCAAAAGGTTCATATTCTTTCATAGTTGTTCTAAGGTCTTGAGCAACACCAGTAGCTCTAAGACTTGGGCCAGTGACTTCAAGTCTTTTAGCATCTTTTTTACTAATTTGACCAACACCTGTGATTCTTGACATTATCATTGGATCAGAAACAAATCTATCAGCGAATTTAAGAAGTCCTTCTTCTATTGTTTCCATTCCTTCAGCTATTTTTTGAATTCTCATTTCATTTAATTCACATCTTGGTCTAACCCCTCCAATGATTGAAACGCCATATTGAACACGATTTCCTCCAATCATTCTAAGAAGTTCCATAGCTGTTTCTCTAAGATAAAAAGCTCTCATTGAGAAAGTTTCTTGACCTAAAACTTCACTTCCATGTGCTAAATAAAGAAAATGGCTATGAAGTCTTTCAAGCTCTTCTGTTATGATTCTTATGTAATTAGCTCTTTCAGGTATCTCTATTTGGAGACCTTTCTCTGCAACTAAAACAGAATTCCAAATATGAGCATTAGAACAAATACCACAAACTTTTTCAGTAAGTGCATTAGCTTTTTCTACAGGAAGACCTTCCATTATCCTTTCTATACCTCTATGATTAACTCCAATTGTAATTTCCGCATCTTTTACAATTTCATCTTCAACAAAAAGTCTGACTCTGTATGGTTCCAAAGCAGCAGGATGAACTGTTCCTAATGCTACTTCAGTTTCTATTACTTCCTGCTTTTTTGATTTTTTCTCTTCTGTCATTATATCCTCATAAGTACAAATTGTATTTATAAATCATATTTTTTATCAATCTTATTTATCAAGCTCATTTATATTATTTACCACTATTATTTATCAAATCAATATTATTTATCAATTTCATTTATCAATCTGAGTATTATCAATCAGAATATTATCAATCTGCATTTAATAACTTTGGTAATGCAGCTACTACTCCTGACAAAATATCTTGAGGTCTAACAGCACAACCAGGTACTTTAGCATCAACAGGTATAATATTTTCAACTGGACCCATTATTTCTTCTGAAGGAATATCTCCATGAATATTTTTATATACTCCTCCCATTAAAGCACAAGCTCCTGCAGCTACTACTGCTTTAGGTTCAGGAATAGCTTCATAAATTTTCTTTAAAGGTTCTTCATTAAATCTAGTTACAGGGCCTGTAACTACCAATACATCAGCTTCACGAGGGTTCCATGTTAAAAAAACCTTATATTGTTCAGCATCGAACTTAGGTGAAAGAACACAGTTGACTATCTCTATATCACAGCCATTACATCCACCAGTATATACTAACATAAGATGTACAGCTCTTGCCCTTGAAAATGACTTAAGGCTCATTAAATCCCTCTTTTTAAATTTTAAATGATTAAATATATTATTAGTTAATATTTATTAGTTAATTTTTATTAGTAATTTTTATTAATTATTTTTATTAGCTATTTTATTAGTTATTTTTATTATTTAGTTTTATTATTTAGTATTTTATTAATTAGTTTTTATTAGTTAGTTTTTATTTATTTTATTATTAATTTTTGTAAATTTTGCAAGTTTATTTTCATTGCCAATATTTGCAATAATTTCTTCAGAATCACGATTTTCTTCATGGTTTTTTAATATAGTTTTATCAGAAAGATATTGTGCTATAAATGAAAGTTTATCTTTAGAAATTTTAAATGGTTTGTTCATATCTTTTTCAAGATCTATATGGACTTCACCAACATCATTAGGATGAATTGTAGCTTTTTCTCCAAATAAAGCATAAACAGGACAAAAATCATGACAATGATAACAAAATACACATCTTTCACTATTAAGTTCAGGTATTTCTGTTTTTGTCCATCCTTCCATTAATTTTTCTGGTTGTTGGAGAGGTCTCATAGTAATGGCTTCAGTTGGACATACATTAGCACAACCTGAGCATCCTATACAAGCTTTTTTGGCTATTTTATCTTTAGGTTTTATTTTACCTCCTAAAATAGCTTCTCTCATCCCCATATCAGTTACTCTATCAGAAGCAAAGAAAATTTTCTTAAAGTTTCCATAAGCTCCTTCAAGCATAATTCTAATTAAATTTTTCATTTAAACACCATGAATATGATTATCATATAAATTATGAATTATAAAATTATAATTATAATATTATTATTTATTACTTAGTATTATTATCAATTTTATTATTAGTCTTATTATCAGCATTATTATTAATATTATTAGCCAATTCCATCTTATTATTCAGTACATTTATTATTCACTTGCATCTTTAAATTCTCTTTCAAATATAAATGCTTTTGCAGGACATGCATTAGAACAAGCACCACAATAAATACATTTATCTTCATCAACTATCATTATTCCCTGATCTTTATCATCAATTATAGCATCTTCAGGACAAATTTTATAACAAAGTTTACAATTCATACATAACTTAGTATCAATAAGATTGAAACCACCAGCTATTCTCTTTTTAGCCATTGTAGTTTTTGGAATTGCATCAGCGGGACAATGAATTCCACAAGTTTCACATAGAATACATTTATCTAAATCAACATCAATTGATCCTTTTTTTAAAGTAATTGCATCTTTAGGGCATAATTCTGCACAAATACCACAAGATATACAATCATCAGAAACAGATCCATTCCATTCTATTGTTGCAAATTCTCTTGCATTATATATATCACAAAGTCTAACACATTTACCACAAGATACACAATATCCACTAAGACCAAAACCATTATCAATATCTTCTTTTAAAGTAGAAACAGGACAGCTATTAATAGATTTTTGATTAAGAGATTCAGATTCTTTTTCAAGTAAAAGCAAATCATAAGCTAATTTCATATCACTATCAATGATATTGTTATCGCCTATTCCATCATCTTCTAAATTATCTAAAGCAGTGAAAATATCTAATGATGGATCATATCTCATTTTACCATCAATTTGTTTTAAAGCTCCTGTTTTACTATTATCAGCACATAAACCA
>JAISIQ010000017.1 GCA_031261945.1 Methanobrevibacter sp. | reverse complement strand
TATAAAAAACGTAAAGTTCATCGATTTGATATTGCAAATGAAACTTTAAAAGTAATTAATGAATGTAAAGTTGAGGGTAAATCAATTCCAATAAAACCAAAACTAAAAAAACATAAATTCCAATAATAAGCAATGTTAGGTCTATTATGATAAAGAATATTTAAACAAAAACAATATTTCCTAAGTTTATTTTGTTAACAAAAATTTCATCAAGAATATTCTATATAAATAAAGAAAATATTGGAAGTGGATGTAAATAAAAAGAAAATTCAACTTTATATCTTATAAATAGTTTAAATAATAATTATTTTAAATATAATTTTTATTATTTTAATTAATTTTATTATATATTAGTATTGTTATTAGTATTAGTATTAATATTGTTATTGTTATTGTTATTGTTATTATTACTATTAATATTAATATTAAATATTATTATCATTATAATTATTATTATCCTTATTATCATTGTTATTCATTGATATTGGCAGTATTATTGATAGTAGCAATGATTAGTATTATTATTGGCATTTTTAGTGATATTAGTGTTAATGATAGTGTTAGTAATATTATTTGTAGGAGTATTATTACTATTATTATTACCATTATTATTATTTTATTCGTAATATCTAATAGTATTATTAATAATTCCCTTAATAGTATTGTTAATACTATTGTTAATAGCAGTGTTAAGAGTATTGGATTTAATAATTTTAATAAATTTCAATTTTATTAATCAGGAGATTTTAATGATAGCGAAAATCATATCTAAAGAACTTAATATTAAAAATTGGCAGACAAAAGCAACTATTGATCTTATTGATCAGGGAAATACAATTCCATTTATTGCAAGGTATCGTAAAGAAGCTACTGGGTTATTAGATGATGAAATTCTTAGGAAATTTGATGAAAGATTAACATATCTTAGAAATCTCCAAGAAAGGAAATCAAAAATCATTGAAAGTATAAAAAAAGAAGGAAAATTAACAGATGATCTTAAAATAGCTATTGAAGAAGCTGAAACATTAGTTATTCTTGAAGATATTTATCGACCATATAAACCTAAAAAGAGAACAAGGGCAACAATAGCTAAAGAAAAAGGGCTTGAAAGCCTTGCAAATATAATCTTAGCTCAAGAAACTAAAATTGCTATTGATGAAATAGCTAAAGATTATATTTCTGAGGAACATGAACTCTCTAATATTTCTGATATAATATCTGGTGCTTGTGATATAATAGCTGAAATAATAGCTGATAATCCTGACTTTAGAAAATGGATTAGGAATAAAACATTTAAAATAGGTGAAATAGCTATTAAAGCAAAAGACAGTGAAAAATCTTCTGAATATGAAATGTATTATGATTATGCAGAATCAATAGCTAAAATGAGAACTCATAGGATATTAGCTATTAATCGTGGAGAAAAAGAGAATTTCTTAAAAGTTAAAATCAATGCTCCTGAAGATGAAATTCTTGATTTTTTAAACCATGAAATCATAATTAAACCACCAAATGAATTTTGTAGAGATATTTTAGAAGATACTATTAAAGATTCTTATAAGCGATTAATAGCTCCAGCTATTGAGCGAGAAATTAGAAATTATATAACTGAAAATGCAGAAAATAAATCTATTGAAGTATTTTCAAAAAATCTTGAGCAGTTATTAATGCAAGGGCCAATTTTGAATAAAATAGTATTAGGTTGGGATCCAGGATTTAGAACTGGTTGTAAAATAGCTGTTGTTGATGGAATAGGTAAAGTTTTAGATACTGATGTTGTATTTCCAACAGAACCTCAGAATAAAGTTAATGAAACTAAGAAAAAAATATTGGGCTTGATTAAGAAACATGATGTTGATATAATAGCTATTGGGAATGGAACTGCTTCAAGAGAATCTGAACAAATTGTTGCAGATATTATAAAAGGAACAGCTGTTCAATATGTAATTGTAAATGAAGCAGGGGCTTCTGTTTATTCTGCAAGTAAATTTGCAACAGAAGAATTTCCTGATTATGATGTAGGGGAGAGAAGTGCAATTTCAATAGCTCGTCGTCTTCAAGATCCATTGGCAGAACTTGTTAAAATTGACCCAAAATCAATTGGTGTTGGACAATATCAACATGATATGAATCAAAATAAGCTTAATGAATCTTTAAAAAATGTTGTTGAGAAAGCTGTTAATAATGTAGGCGTTGATGTTAACACAGCTTCTATAGCTCTTTTAAATTATGTTGCAGGAATCAGTTCAGCTATTGCAAAAAACATTGTCAATTATAGGGAAGAAAATGGAATCTTTATCTCTCGAAAAGAGCTTTTAAAAGTTTCAAAACTTGGTCCAAAGACATATGAACAATGTGCAGGATTTTTAAAAGTCTTTGATTCAGATAATCCTTTGGATTTTACAACAGTCCATCCAGAATCTTATGATATTGCAAAAAAATTCTTAAATAGCTTAGGATATGAATTAAAAGACATAGGTTCTAAAAAAATATCTTCAGATATATTTAAAAATTTAAATTTTGAAAAAATAGCTATTGATTTAGCTATTGGGGAAATTACTTTGAAAGATATAGTTAATGAACTTAAAAAACCAGGTCGAGATCCTCGAGAAGAAATGCCTCAACCAATCTTAAGAAATGATACTTTAGAAATTGAAGATCTTGAGGAAGGCATGATTATGGAAGGAACTGTTCGTAATGTTGTTGATTTTGGTGCTTTTGTAGATATTGGTGTTCATCAAGATGGTTTAGTTCATATTTCACAAATAGCTGAAAATCAATTTATTAAACATCCTTTAGATTTCCTTAGTGTTGGAGATATCGTTGATGTTAAAATTTTAGATGTTGATGTTGAAAAAAGGAGAATACAATTAACTATGATAATTTAATATAATTAGAAATAAGTATTAAAATAAGTATTAAATCAGTATTAAAAGTACTATTAAAAGCAGTGTTAAAATCAGTGTTAAGATTAGTATTAAAATAATTATTAAAATAATTATTTAAACTATTTAAATTATTAAAATAAATATTAAAATAAATAATAATATTTAGGAGTAAAATATGCTTTATTTTGTAGGATTAGGATTATTTGATGAGAAAGACATATCTCTAAAAGGTTTAGAAATATTAAAAAAAGTAGATATGGTTTTTGCTGAATTTTTCACCTCTCGACTTTTTGGATCAAATTTTGAAGCTATTGAAAAGCTAATTGGAAAAAAAATAGCTATTCTCAGTAGAGAGGAAGTTGAAGAAGAAAATATTTTCATTAAAGAAGCAAAGAACAAAGATATAGCTCTTATTTGCGGGGGAGATCCATTAATAGCTACTACTCATACAGATTTCTTAGTTGAAGCAAAAAAGAAAGGAATAGCTACTGAAGTAATTCATGGATCATCAATTATCTCATCTGCTCCTGGAATCAGTGGATTACAAGCATATAAATTTGGAAAAGTTACTACAATTCCATTTCCAGATGATAATTTCTTTCCACATTCTCCATACATGGCTATTTTAGAAAATATGAAAAATAATGCTCATACACTTGTTCTTTTAGATATTCAAGCTCATAAAGATAAATATATGTCTGTAAATGAAGGACTTAGCTATTTGATGAAAGTTAAAGATGAAAGAAATGAAATGAGTGAAAGGAATGAAAATAATGAGGAAATAGCTATTGATGAGGCAGTCATTGATGAAAATACTTTAGCTATTGGAATAGCTAGAGTTGGGTCTAAAGATGTTGTTGTAAAAGCAGATAAAATAGCTAATCTTATTGATTATGATTTTGGTGGTCCTTTACATTGTATAGCTATTCCCTCAAAATTACATATTGTTGAAGCAGAATATTTAGTTGAAATAGCTAGTGCTCCTAAAAGTATTTTAGATAAAGTTTGAATATTTGTGAAAAATAGTTTTGAAAATTGTATCTAACGGAAATTCTATTTGATTTGTATATGTTTTTTTGGATTTACTGGGTTATTAGTGTAAATATTAATATTATTTGCAATTTGCTATGATTTATCGTAATATTAATTACAATAATTATAATATTAATAATAATATTAATAATAATAATAATAATAATTTTAATTGTAGTAATAATAGTAATAATATTAATGGTAGTAATAATACAAATTATAATAATAGTATGATTTCTAATAATGTTAATAGAATAACTTCATCATTGATAATTTTAGCTATTAATGATAATAAAAAATTATATATTTAAATAGAAATATAATTATTTAATAATATTAGTAAGTGTATAATAATTAAATGTATAATATTTTCAATTATAACAAATAGATATTCTAAAGATATAAATTTATTTAAGGTTATATTGGGATTATTATCAAACATAATTCGTGATGTGATTTTTATGGAACGTAATCAATTAATAATAGTAATATTTGTTGTTATAATAGCTGTTATTGGTGTTGTAGGTGCTGCTTCTTTACTTATGGCTCCGCAATATCAAGAATATAGTGATGAGAATATTAAAGTTGAAATACCAACAAATGCAGAATTCATGCGAAGCGAAAGTGGAAATGGGTCTGTTGCAATTTTAAATTATAATAGTACTGATCCCAAATTAGGAATAACTATCCTTGCAGTGAATTCTTCATCTTCTTCAGCTGAGGAAGATTTTGCAAATGCAAAAAAAGAGCTTAAAAACATTGCAGTAAATAAATTAGATAATTCAGAACATGATTATGATGGAAATGTTTATAGA
>JAISIQ010000179.1 GCA_031261945.1 Methanobrevibacter sp. | reverse complement strand
ATTCTTTAATATTATTAGAATCTTCATGATCTTCAACTATAATCCAAGATTCATTACTTGAATCAGAATCCCCTTCTACTAAAACCCAATCAGATTCATAAACTTCTCCTGCTTCTTCTGGAGGTTTTCCTTCATAATCTACAAGCTCCCAATCTGTTTCTTCAGGTTCCTTATTAAGTTCATCAGGTATTGGCATCTCAGTGATTTTAAAATCTTCATCATGAAGAGCTTTAACATCAATTTTATTATTTTTATTATTATTATCTAAATTATTATTATCTAAACCTTCATAAAATTCGTTATTATATTCTAAATTAAAAGCATCCTCTTCTAATAATTCTAAATCTTTAATCTTATCAAGTGTATCACTGAAAATAGCTTTTTTTGATAAAATTTTAAGAATAGCTATTCCTAAAAGTAAAATACCCAAAAATAAAAAGAATGCTGCCATTACTCCAGATTCTCCAAAAATAACGTTGTCAGCTATTTTTTCAGAAGCACTAAAAATCAATCCAAAGCCTAAGATGATAAAAATAATGCCCATACTTAATATAATTAAAGAAGAGATAGGAATCCCTTTTACAGAAAGTTTAGATAATAATTCATTTGATTTATGAGAAAACAACAATTCTTCATCAATTACATTATTATCTTCTTTTAATTCATCATCAAAATTTTTATGATTTGAAGACTTATTGGAATCCGCCATGATAAAATTCCTCATTAGATATTAAATATTGAAATTAGACAAGTAATATATAATAAATATATTATAATAAATATATACTGAATATATGAGTTATTATACTATATAAATGAATAACTTATGGTTATAATTAAATAAAAAAAGAATAGAGAATATTTTTAATCATATTCTCTCCAAGTATGTTTACATTCCATACATTTTAAAAATCTTGTTTCTGCTTCATCTGCACTACGTGTTTGTTGTAGCCACCATGCAGCTTTTCCATGACCGCATTTTGGACAAGTTACTTTAGTTGTTGGGAGTGTATTTATGTCTTCTCCTTTCATTATAACTGTATCCTTAGCATCTATTTTTTCACTAACTTCATATTGATTAACTTCGTTTTCTGATAAATTTTTAGTATGCCCACATTTGCATTTAAATTCATTACCTTGTGGAAGCATCATAGCTCCACATTTCGGACAAAATTCCATAATATTCCTCCACACTAATAAAAATGACTTGAATAATTATTAATTTAATAAATTCTAATTGAATAAATTGTTGAATAAATTGTTAAATAAACTATTAAGTAAATTATTAAATAATTTCTTAAAGTAGTTTTCTTAAAGTAGTTTATTAATAATTTATTTAATATTAATATTATTACATTTAATATTTTTGCTATAAATTAAAAAATTTATTATATTATTAAAAATTTTATTATAAAAATTAAATTTATGAAAAATATAAATAAAATATAATAAACTAAAAGAAGGTTTAAAGCTAAATAGCTAAGCTATTTAATCTATCATAAATTTCTTTTAGAATTTTTTTATGATCAAAAGCTAATTCTAAAGAATCAATATCATTAAAAGAATATATTTTTCCATCAGAAGCATCACTTGATGCTTTAAGCTTTTTTAGATTTCCAATAGCTAAATAGACAATAGTTATTGTATGACCTCTTGGGTCTCTTTTAGGATCAGAATAAACACCAAAAAGCTTATCAATAGTTATATCTATATTTGTCTCTTCTTTAGCTTCTCTAATAGCTGAATTTTCAGTAGTTTCTCCATATTCAACAAAACCGCCAGGAATCGCCCATTGGTTCTTGTAAGGTTCATTTTTTCTTCTTATTAAAACAAATTCACTATTTTTATTCAACTTATCATTAGATATGATCATATCCACAGTTACTGAAGGCTTTTTATAATCTTTCAAATTATCACAACATAATAATAAAAATAATAAGACTAATAAGATTAATAAGACTAAGAATATTAATCAAAAGAACAAGAATAGCATAAATTTGAGTATAAAAAGAAATATTTAAAAAATAAGAGAATAGCTATTATGAGAATAGCTATTAATAATAGAATATTAATTATTAATAGAGTATTGTATAATCTATAATTTTTCTACTAATTTTTTAAATTCTTGACTATCTTCTTTTAATTGAGTAGCTGCTTTCAAAAGAGCTTTTTTTGGATCTTTAGTTCTTTTTGCTTTAATAGTTATCTTTGGTTCACCTACAATTGGGTGATCGATTCCATAAACTGCATAATCAATATCTTCATCATTCATAAGATAGTTTCTTAAAGCATTACAAATAGTATGACTTTCACCAGGAGTTATTATTTCTAATTCTAATTTTGTTTTATGTGTAACTTCAATATCATCCATATTATCATCCATATCCTATATCACTATATATCTATCAATCATATCAATTCATACTAATAATTAGTACTAATAATTAGCATTATTATTTAATAAAATAGCTATTTATCAATTAAAAATCATATTCAGAAGAAATTTTTCTTCTTTCTTTTCTATCACAGACTTCACAATAAAGTTCATTTTTCTTTTCAGTTGGGACCATAAAAGCACGGCATCTTGTACACATAGCTTTTACAACACCGCATTCTTTATCAGAAGTATTTAAATCTAAATTATCTCCCATTATTTTAGTTACTTTAGCTTCGATAATATCCCCAATTCTAAAAGCATCAGTCATCTTTTCCAAATATCCATTTTTAACTTGAGAAATATGAATAGCTGCCATGTATGGAAGAGCTAATCCTCTTTCATTATATTTAGATGATTCTATATCGATCATAGCTCTTTGTCCACGAACATCTCTTACTTGACCATAGACAGTATCTCCTAATTTCAATAAATTAGGGTTACCTCTTGATGGAAGAACAGAAATAGTTTTATTTTTGTTATCAATTGAAACTTCACCAGGAATAGCTGATTTTACATAACCATCGTCATCATAAGTCCATTCATCAGGCAAAAATTGTTCAGTAACTCCTAAAATATCTCCAGGCATTACAAAATCTCCAGATTTAACTTTCATTATTGTACCTCTAATTGTACTTAGTACTTCTAATTGTACTTAATATATATTGTGTTTACTTTTATTATTATCTAAAAAAAGAAATTTAATAAGATAATTTTAATATTACAGTGATATTAATCATTATTACTGTATTCACAAATAATAAATAACTATTTTAGCAATAGCTATTTAGGTATTAATTTCTTAATTATTAAAATTCTTAATTAAAATTATAAATTATGTAGCAAGTAATAAAGTATAATTTTCATTATATATATAATTATATTATTATAAACCCTACTTAAATATTTTATAACCTCTACTTAAATTATTATTTTTACTATATTTTACCAATATACTTTTTAGGTATTTTTACTAATGTTGCTATTTTAACTATTTTTAATATTAATATTTTTATTATTTCTATTGATACTATTCATTACCTTTATTATTTTTACTAATAGTTTTATTATTAGTTTTATTATTTTTATTATTAAAATTACTAACAGGATGTCTGATTTTCATTATATGTTTTTCCCAAATCAATAAATTCAAAAACATAATAATCTTTAAAATAGCTTGATGAATTAGGATAACTTTCTTCTATGGTTGAAGAAAGTTTCTTATCTGAAATCAGAGTTCTCTCTTATAAACTTGACTATATTTGTCTATCGAGCTCTCTAAATGTCCATTTTCTTTTTGACTTTGAACAATGCAAAAATTTTTTCTATTCCATCGTTTTACATCG
>JAISIQ010000136.1 GCA_031261945.1 Methanobrevibacter sp. | reverse complement strand
ATATATTTAGGTTTAGTTCCATCTCCTATGAATTTGAAAATTTGATCGTTATCCCATTTATTTTGCCATTCTTTTTCTTTTTTATGATCATAATCTTTAGGAATATCTTCTATTGTCATGGATTATTCTCCAAATTAATTTATAATTATTATTTAACTATGATTTATTATTTAACTACGAATTAATATTTAACTATGGTTTATTATTTAACTATGATTAATATTTAGCTATAATTAATAAGTTTTATTCTATATTAAATTCTATAAAAATTCTATTTCAAAAGCTATTACTGGATATTCAAGTTCAAAATTACTGATTACTTCAGGAGAAACTTCTCCAAAGAAACCTTTGATTTTTCCATTTTTTGAACTTCCTTGAAGATTAGCTACTCTGCCAGAAATAAATGTAGGATTTTTTGAAGATTCAATAGCTATTTCATAACCTAAATTATCTAAAATAGCTGCAACAGTTGATTTTATTTCAGTAAAATTAGCTGTTGAGTGACAAATAGCTCCTGCTAATTTTTTAACCACATTTACATTTGTTTCTTTACTATGATCAATATATAAAACATCACCAATTTCAAAGATTTTTTGAGGCAGGTCTTCATGTTTATTATCTTCTAAAAATTCCATTAAGCTATTTATTAAGCTTTTTCTAATCATCGTTCTATCGATTGTAATTGGTTTTGATACTTGAACATGTTCATCTTCTTTTTGCTTCATTTTTGTGTAATGGTTTTCTTCACTTGTTAACATTAAACTCATTACTTCTTGAAAACCTAATCCAATCATGACTTCTCTAATTATTTTATCTGATGCAAACCATGAATGTTCATAAGCTATTGTAGCTATATCTGGAAGAGATGTTTTAATTTTATTAATACAATATTGAATAGCTATATTTTCAACTAAATCAACTTCATGAAGAATATCTACCCTATAAGAAGGAATTGTAACCTTAAGTTCATTATCATTTAAGATTTCACTATCCATTCTTGCTTTAGAAAGTAATTTTTGTGCTTCATTTACATCAATATCAATACCAATTAATTCATTAGCTGTATCTACATGAACATTACGAATCTGAGGACTTAAATTAGGTGTTGTAATAGTTTTATCAGAATAAGCTATTTCTAAACTTTTAATTTTTCCCCCTACTTCTCCAAAAGAACTACAGATTATATTTAATGTTTGATTAACCGCCTTTTCATCAGTTCCAGTAACATCCACCAGGATATTTTTTGTATCTTCAGAAAGTTTTGTTAATTCTCCATTAATTATTGGAGGCATAGATAATACTTGTTCATTTTTATCAAGAATCAAAGGATATTTATCAAATCCTTCAAGTAAATGTGCATATTTTGCACCTTTTTCGTGTTTATTTAATATTTCTCCAGGATTCATTTCATTTGAATTATCTAAGGGAATAAAGCTATTTTCATCCTTTTTAGTAGCTATATAATTAAAAGGCCCATCAATAACATCTAAATTATGAATTCCAATAGCTACTTTCTTTCTATCTCTCCCAATTACCCAATGAAGATTTTCTTGAAAATCCATAACTTCTTTTAATTTGTCTCCAGTGAAATTAACATTTTCAATTATCGCAAAAGCTATATATGGTCTAATTTTTCTAACTTCTTCACTAACTATTACTTTTCCATTAGATTTTTCAACTTCATAATCCGGAAAACCAATTTCTTGTGATATGAATCCTTTTAAACTCCTACTTACTCCTTCAATAGATAACTGATCTGGGCGATTTGGGAAAAATTCTACTTTAATTGTTTCATCATCATAATCCTCTATATCACTACCTAACATAGGCAATATATCAATTAATCTTTCTTTCTCGATATCAATCCCTAAATCTTTTAAATCTTCATATTTAAATGTAATAACTGGCATTAATCAATTCTCCTAATTTAATTATCCTAATTCAATTCTCATAATTCAATTCTCATAATTTAATTATCTTAATTCAATTTATTGGTTTTTAATAATCTATAATCCAAAAATACCAATGAAAAATAATGATTCAATAACAAAATGTAAAGCTCTATGTTCAACCCAATTCATTTGATTCATAGTTAAACTATGACCTAAATCTATAACTAAATGAATTAAGGCTGCTAAAATTCCAATTTCTACTGAAAAAAATACTAATGACAATAAAATAAAGTGAAAAATAGATTCAATTACTTCATGAACAATCCATGACTGTAATTTAGATGGAACTATTTCAGTGACTAATCCTGCAAATATGGTGTAAAAATCACCAAGAAAACTCCACATAAGGAGACTATGAATCTCATCACTAATAGCCAGCACAATAGCTATATAAAACCATAATAATTCCATTAATCTTCACCTATTAAACTATAATTATTTCTCCATAATCATTTCTCTATAATTATTTCTATAAAATATTTTTCTATAATAAAATATTATTTCTATAAATGTATAGTACTCTTATCAAATAATCTCTTATCATTTATAATGATTATTTATATGTTTCTTGTTTAATAAATAATTATCTGTTTAATACATATTTTTACATATATTAAATATTATATATTAAATATTATTTTAAATATTATTAATTTTTAAATATTATTAATATTATTAAAAGTAAAAAATAGGGTTAATGAAACTTATTTCCAATAGCTATTAAGTTCCAATAGCTATTAATTCAATATTTCTATTTCTTGGTCCATCAAATTCAATAAAAAATACTGATTGCCATGTTCCCAAATCTAATTTATTATTTTTTATAGGAATAGTTTCACTTGAACCTAATATCATTGATCTTAGATGAGAATCAGCATTATTATCAATTATATCATGTTCATAGCTATTTTTATCTGGAACTATTTTTGTTAATATCTTTTCAAAATCATTTAATAATCCTTTCTCATTTTCATTAATTATAATAGAAGAAGTAGAATGTTTTGAAAATATAATAGCTATTCCATTAGTTACATCACTATTATTTATAAATCTATTAATTTTATCAGTAATATCAATTATTTGAAGTCTTTTACTTGATTTGATAGGTAAATTTTCACTATAATTATTCATAATCTCAGAATCCATCAATTAATAAGATTAACTAATTGATTAATTAATATTAGAACTATTATGTTAATAG
>JAISIQ010000029.1 GCA_031261945.1 Methanobrevibacter sp. | reverse complement strand
ACTTCTATTGGTAAAATAGCTGAAATGATTCAAGAAAAAGATACTACTACTCCACTTCAAGAAAAAATCAGCTCTTTAAGTAAAACATTAGGTTTAATAGCTGTTGTTGTTTGTGTATTTGTCTTTGGACTTCAAATGTTCCAAGGAAATGGGCTTGTTGAAACATTCATGACTGCTGTTTCTTTAGCTGTTGCTGCAGTTCCAGAAGGACTTCCAGCTATTTTAACTCTAACATTAGCATTAGGTATGCAAAAAATGGCTAAGTCTAATGCAATCGTTAGAAAGTTACTAGCTGTTGAAACTCTTGGTTCTTGTACTGTTGTTTGTACTGATAAAACTGGGACTTTAACTTTAAATAAGATGACTGTTAGGGAAGCAAAAATATATAATAAAGAAAAATCATTTGAAATTTCTGCATTATGTAATAATTCAAATATCAAAGATGGAAATATAATTGGTGATCCAACTGATGCTGCAGTTATGATATATGGTGAAGATAATGGATATAAAAAGGCGGATCTTGAAAAAACATATCCAAGAATAAAAGAAATACCTTTAGATAGTGTAAGAAAAAGAATGACTACTATTCATAAGATAAATAATGATAGTGGCTCTTTAATGGTATTTACTAAAGGTGCTCCTGAATTAATTTTAGATATGTGTAAATATATTGATAATAATGGAACTATTGAAATTCTTGATAATGAAACTAAGGAAACAATAGCTAATTCTATAAATGAAATGACAAATTCTGCTCTTAGGGTACTTGCACTTGCTTATAAAAAAATAGAAAATGAAAATAATTCTATTAGTTCAACTAATTCTATTGATTCTATTGATGCTACTGATGCTATTGATTCTATTGGCTCTATGATTGAAAATCCTGATGAAGTTGAAAAAGATTTAATCCTGTCTGGAATTGTGGGAATGATGGATCCTCCAAGAGAAGAAGCAAAACAAGCAGTTTCATCTTGTAAAACAGCTGGAATAAAAGTAGTAATGATAACTGGAGATCATAAATCTACTGCATCAGCTATTGCAAAAGAAATTGGAATCCTTACAGATGGAAAAGTTTTAACTGGCCAAGAACTTGATAAATTAACCGATAAAGAATACGAAGAAATTGTAGATGATGTTCAGGTTTATGCGAGAGTTTATCCAGAACAAAAGGTTAAAATTGTAGAAGCTCTTCAAAATAAAGATAATGTTGTTTCTATGACTGGTGATGGGGTAAATGATGCTCCTGCACTTAAAAAAGCTTCGATTGGAGTAGCTATGGGTAGTGGAACTGATGTTTCAAAAGAATCTTCAGATATGATTATCCAAGATGATAATTTTGCAACAATAATTAAAGCTATTAGGGAAGGAAGGAAGATATTTGATAATATAAAGCGTTTTGTCAAATTCCAAGTTTCTACAAATGTTGGGGCTATTTTAACAATAGTTTCTGCATCTATTTTAAGTTTACCTGTTCCATTTAATCCAATACAAATTCTTTGGATAAACATTATAATGGATGGGCCACCAGCTCAATCTCTTGGTGTTGAAGGAGCTGAACAAAATATCATGGAAAGAAAACCTGAAAAAGGAGATATATTATCTAAAAATATTTTGCTTAAAATAGCTATATCTGGAATTGTAATGGCTGTTGGAACACTTCTTCTTTATTTCTATGAATTATCTTCAACTAATAATGAGGCTATTGCTACTACTGTTGCATTTACAGTTTTTGTAATGTTTCAGATATTTAATGCGATTAATTGTAGAGCTAAATCCAAGGAAAGTAATAATTTCTTTTGGATAGCTATTTTAGCTTCATTTATTCTTCAACTATTGGTTATTTATCTTCCATATCTTCAAGGTATATTTAGAACAACAGCTATTGGTATTATGGAGTGGATTTTAATTATTATTGTCTCTGCAATGATTCTAATTTCTGAAAGAATTGTAAATAAGGTTATGGGATAAAAAATAAGATAAAAAAAGTTTGAATAAGTAAAGAACTTTAAAAATTTAGGATAAGTTCTCATGTCACTTAAAATATTTTTATTAGGAGGAACTAAAGATTCTATTAATATAATAAGATTTTTAAAAGAAAAATCTTTAAAAGAAAACTTTTTAAAAGAACAATTTTTAAAAGAACAAACTTTTAATGATTCTGTTTCTCCTTATATTTTAAATACAACAACAACAGATTATGGTGCAGAAATAGCTAAATCTGCTGGTGCTGATAAAGTAATAGCTAAACCTTTGCCAAAAGAAGAAATAATAGCTATTTTAAATGATGATAGTTTTGATGTTTTAATTGATGCTACTCATCCTTTTGCAACAAGTATTACAGCTTCAGCTATTGAATCTGCAAAAATAGCTAATATTCCATATATTCGTTTTGAACGCCCTCTGTTATCTGAATTCAATATTAAAAATTCAAAACTTTATCAAGTTGATTCATTTCAAGAAGCAGGAAAAATAATAGCTAATAACTACAGTGATATATACAGTGATCTTAAAATATTACATCTTGCTGGAGTTAATACAATAGAACCTGTTTTAGAATATTTAGATAGCTATGATCTTAAAAATAATTTTTATGTTCGTGTTCTTCCAGTAGAGTCCTCAATTAGAAAATGTAGGTCTCTTGGAATAAATGGAGATCATATAATAGCTATTCAAGGAACTTTTTCTAAAAATTTTAATAAAGCTATTATGAAAGAATTTAATGCAGATATAATCATTACAAAAAATAGTGGGGCTATTGGAGGCCTTCCATCAAAATTAGAAGCTGCTGATGAATTGGGAATAGCTATTATATTAGTAAATCCTCCAAAAATAGCTGAACTAGAAGAAAAAAAAGAAAAAGAAGAAGAAAAAGTCATTGTAAATGATTTAAATCAACTTAAAGCTAAATTAAAAGATTTACTTGAAATATAATATTTATTATAATATCTATAATTAATATCAT
>JAISIQ010000166.1 GCA_031261945.1 Methanobrevibacter sp. | reverse complement strand
GGGATTCAAAAAGAAATAGAAAAGGCAGCTAATACTTTTGGATCAGAAATTATAATTCCTGAAATAGATTTAGATTATATTGAAGAATCTGCTAAAAAATTTGGATTTTCTGCTCAAAGTTCAAGCTTAAAATTAATGATTGCAAGAGCTATGTCTATTGTTGAAGGAAAAAGTAAAGCAGATGCAGTTTTTATAGCTACTTGTTTTAGATGTGCTGAAGGGGCACTTGTTCGTAATGAAGTCAGACGATTTATCCAAGAAAATACACGAATTCCTGTTGTTACTTATTCATTTACAGAAAGAACAAAAGCAGATGAATTGTTCATTCGTATGGAAGCTTTAACTACTACAGTAGCTAGACGAAGTATTCTCGCAAGAGAAAAACAAGAAGGTCTCACTATTGGTATTGATTCTGGTTCAACTACAACAAAAGTTGTATTGATGGAAAATAATAAGGTTATTGGAACTGGATGGACAGCTACTAAGGATATTATGGGTTCTGTTGATATAGCTTCTGGAGAAGCATTTGAAGGAACTGGATATTCTATGGATGATGTTGATGGAATTGGAACTACTGGTTATGGTAGGCTTACTATTGGTAAAAATCTTAAAGCAGAATTAGTTCAAGAAGAGCTATCTGTTAATGCTAAAGGGGCTGTTTATTTAGCAGACCATCAAAAAGGTGAAGCTACAGTTTTAGATATTGGTGGGATGGACAATAAAGTTATTACAGTTAATGATGGAATACCTGATAATTTCACAATGGGAGGAATTTGTGCAGGAGCTTCTGGTCGATTCTTGGATATGACAGCAAGACGACTTGATGTTGATATAACTGAATTGGGTCCATTAGCTATGAAAGGAGATTATAAAAATGCTCTTTTAAATAGCTATTGTATTGTATTTGGTATTCAAGATCTAGTTACAACTCTTGCAGCTGGTGGTTCAAAAGAAGATGTAGCTGCAGCAGCATGTCATTCAGTAGCAGAACAAGTTTATGAACAACAACTTCAAGAAATCGATATTCGTGAACCTCTTATTCAAGTTGGAGGAACTTCTCTTATTTCTGGGCTTGTTAAAGCAGTTAGTGAAACATTAGGCGGAATCGATATTATAGTTCCAGAGTATTCTCAACATATTGGGGCTGTTGGGGCTGCATTATTAGTTTCTGGAATGGGTAAACGTCAAGAAAAGAAATAAAAGAAAAGAAATAAAATTATAATAAATATTTATTACATAAATAAATTTATATAAATAAATTTATTATATAATTAATCTTAAATTAAACCTTATTTTTGGAGAATAGCTATTATGTTAGTTGAAAGTTATGATGAAACTGGTGGCGAAGTTTATGAAATGATAATAAAACAAATATTTCAAGATTTACAGCTATCTCCTTCTATTAAAGATATGAAAGTTTTTGTTGATCCTAAAGAAGTTGTATTTATTTTAGCTATGAAAATGGATAGAACTTCAAATACTACAACTTTAAATGATGTTGCAGATATTAGCTATAATAAATCAGAGAATCAAACTACAATTAGAGTTAATGATGAAAATTATCTTCCCAATATTCTTAAAATATTATGGAATAAAAAAGGTAGAGAAAATATATACCAACCAAATAGATTTAATATAGCTATTGAAGGAAATATTGCTGATTTAAATAGCTTGGTTATTGATGATCCTCATGAAAATCTTAAAAAAAGAATTTATGATTCTATATTTAGAATAATTCCAGAAGGATTTAGAATAATTCGTGATATTTCTGAAGATGATATAATAGCTGTTGTTTGCACAGATGAATTGATTAAAGATGAATGGATTAAAAAAGGCAAAGAAATGAGGGATGAATTGAAAAAAGAATAGCTATTTTCACTTTATATCTTTTTGTTTTTTTATTTTTTATTTTCATTTTCATTTTTCCATTTTTTTATTTTAATTGTTTTTGATTATTTTTATCTTAAATTTAATAATTTTGCTTATTTTTCTTTTATTAGTGTTTATCCTTTTTATTAATCTCTATAACCTTTTTATATTTATTTTAAATAAAATTTTAGTAATATTAATATATAATGAAATACATATATATTAAAAATATGAATAATATGAATTTTCTTAAGATATGATTATAAATATGATTATGAATATGATTATAATATGATTATATATGTATGATGTTTATTTAGAAGGTGATGGTTATGAAAGAACATAAAAATCATAAAGGGGATGGAAAAAACAATAGAGGCAGTAAATTTGCCCATATTACTAAAGTTCATCCTTGTTTTAATGAAAAAGTTCATGATAAAGTAGGAAGGGCTCATGTACCAATAGCTCCTAATTGTAATATTCATTGTAATTTTTGTACTCGTGATATAAATAAATGTGAAGAACGTCCAGGAGTTTCATCTCGTATTATGGATCCTGATGATGCAATAGCTCATGTAAAAGAAGTAACAGGTGACAGTCCAATTTCTGTTGTTGGGGTAGCTGGTCCTGGTGATTCACTTGCTAATGAAGAAACATTTGAATTTTTTAAAAAGCTTGGTGAAATGGATCCTGAATTAATTAAATGTATGAGTACTAATGGTCTTCTTCTTCCAGAAAAAGCAGAGGAAATAGCTAAACTTGGTGTAAATACAGTTACTGTAACAGTTAATGCTATTGATCCAGAAATAGCTAAAGACATCTATTCATTTATAAATTATAATGGAAAAACATACAAAGGAAAAGAAGCAGCTGAAATACTCATTAAAAACCAATTAGAGGGAATTCAAAAGCTCACTGATAATGAAGTAATTGTAAAAGTAAACAGTGTTTTAATTCCAGGAATAAATGATGAACATATTGTAGAAATAGCTAAAGAGGTTAAAAAGCGTGGAGCTTCTCTTATGAATGTTCTTCCACTCATTCCAATGAATAAATTTAAAGATATCCCTCGTCCGGACTGTGAAATGATTGAAAATGTCCGCGATCAAGTTGAAGAAATTATTCCAGTTTTCAGAGCTTGTACTCAATGTAGAGCTGATGCTTTTGGAATTCCTGGTAAAAAACATGAAGATAAACATTTAGGAATGACTCCTGCAAGTCATTACTAATTTCATTTATCTTTCTTATATAATAGCTATTTAGCTAATAATTGATTTAATTATTTTATAATGTGATTTTATGAAAACAATGGAATGGAAAGATAATAATCTTATTTTAATTGATCAAACTAAGTTACCTAATAAACTTGAGTTTTTCACATGTAATAGCTATCAAGATGTTATTAAAGCTATTAAAACTATGGTTGTTAGGGGTGCTCCAGCTATTGGTGTGGCTGCTGCTTATGGTATGGTTTTAGCTCATAAAAATGGGGAGAACTTGGAAAAAGTAGCAAAAGAAATAAAATCTTCTCGTCCAACAGCTATTAATCTTTTTTGGGCAGTAGATAGAATACTTAATTCTAATGATCCTGAAAAAGAAGCAGAAGCTATGTATAAAGAGGATATTGACACTAATTTAGCTATTGGGAGACATGGTGCTGAAGTAATAGCTAATAATGATACTATTTTAACTCATTGTAATGCTGGAGCTCTTGCTTGTGTTGATTATGGGACAGCTCTTGGTGTAATTCGTTCTGCTCATCATCAAAATAAGAATATTCAGATAATCTGTGATGAAACACGTCCTCTTGGACAAGGAGCTCGGCTCAGTGTTTGGGAAATGCAACAAGAAGGCATTCCAGTAAAACTCATCCCTGATGTAGCTGCCGGTTATTTAATGCAAGAAGGAAAAATAAATAAAGTTGTAATTGGTGCAGATAGAGTAGCTCATGATGGAATAGCTAATAAAATCGGCTCGTTAATGGTAGCTCTTTCAGCTAAACGTTTCCATGTTCCTTTTTATGTTGCAGCTCCTCTTAGTACTTTTGATCATGATAACTCAATTTATGATACAAAAATAGAAGAAAGAGGTCC
>JAISIQ010000148.1 GCA_031261945.1 Methanobrevibacter sp. | reverse complement strand
ATGATATTACCCATATTTGTTTTAATAAAATTATTAATAAACGTATTAATGATGTATTAATGAATATATTAAGTAATTATATTAATTTAATAATTATATTAATAAAATATATTAATAATAAATAAAATTTAATTAATACTAATTAATATTAATAATAATGATAATAATAAATATATTTATATATTTGAAATATCATATTAATAATATAATTGTTAATTATTAATCATGATAATTATAATTTTAATAATTTATTTTAATAATTTAATAATTTAATTATCTTAATTCTTTTAATTCTAATTAGTTTAATTCTATTAGTTTATTCTAATTATTTTATTACTAATAATACAATTAGTTACCATATACATTCATATATTTCATATATGACCCCATATATCCCTATATTATACATTATTATACTCCCATTATACATATATTATAAATTTTTATATAGATTTTTATTATACATTTTTCAGAATTTCTATTCATTTTCTAATTTTCAAAATATTTAAAAAAAGTTTATATATCTTGTAATTTATAATGATTATACATGATAAATAAAATGGACGAAGTGAAAGGAGGAAAAATTAATGATTGAAATTCGCTTTCATGGTCGTGGAGGACAAGGTGCTGTTACTGCAGCAGAGATATTAGCAAAAGCCGCATTTGAAGATGGTAACTATTCTCAGGCTTTTCCATTTTTTGGAGTAGAAAGAAGAGGAGCTCCAGTTATGGCCTTCACCAGAATAGATGATAAACCAATACAAATAAGATACCAAGTATATGAACCTGATTATGTAGTTGTTCTTGATGACGGATTATTAGATGTAGTAGATGTTTTTTCAGGATTAAAAAACAAAGAAAATATAATCATTAACTCAAAAAGCAAAGAAACAGTAGAAAGAGGACAAGGATCCTTTATAGATGCAACAGGAGTAGCTCTTGACAATCTAGGAGTTCCTATTGTTAATACAGTGATGTTAGGATCTTTCGCTAAAAAAAGCGGAGAAGTGAGTCTTGATTCTATAATCAAAGTCATTAAAGAAACATTCCCTGGAACAATGGGAGATAAAAATTCAAAAGCTTGTGAAATAGCTTATGATTGTTTAGAATAACCTTATTACAATAAAAATAATAACTGAGTAATAAGAATACTAATTAAAAATATTAACTTAATTAATAATATTAATAAAAATTACAAGGTGATTTAATGGAATCTAAAGGAGGAGCAGTAGTTAATCCTGGAAGCACACGTACTAATAAAACTGGAAGTTGGAGAACATTTAAACCAGTTTTAGATAAAGAAAAGTGTAATGATTGTGATAATTGTATCATGTTCTGTCCAGACGGTAGTATAAATAAAGACCATGATATTGATTACGACTATTGTAAAGGCTGCGGTATATGTGCAGTAGAATGCCCAGTTAAAGCTATTGAAATGGTAATAGAATAAATAGCAATATTATAATAATAATAATAATAGTTATAATAAATATGATGATTTATAATATTTGATTTATAATATTTACAATAATTATAATGAGTTATAATGAATTATAAAAATAAAAATAATAAGAATACTGATCAAACAAAATAAAAATAAAGGAATAAAAAATAAAGGAGAAAAATATATGGTAATTAAAGTTATTACAGCAAATCAGGCCATAGCTGAAGCTGTAAAATTAGCTAAACCTCAAGTTGTTCCTGTTTATCCAATTACTCCACAAACAACAATATCAGAATATTTAGCCCAGTATGTTGCTGATGGAGATCTTAAAGCTGAATATATAAGAGTTGAATCTGAACACAGTGCTTTGAGTGCAGCTATTGGGGCTTGTGGAACTGGTGTTAGAGTATTTACAGCTACATCTTCTCAAGGACTTATGCTTATGCACGAAATTATATTTGCAGCTGCTGGAATGAGAATGCCTATTGTAATGGCAGATGCAAACCGAGCTATTTCTGCACCATTAAACATATGGAACGACCAACAAGATTCAATTTCACAAAGAGATTCTGGATGGATGCAAATTTATGTTGAAAATGCTCAAGAAGCTCTTGATTCTGTTCTTCAAGCATATAAAGTTTCAGAAAACGAAGACATTCTTCTTCCGACCATGGTTTGTTTAGATGGTTTTATCTTAACCCACACAGTAGAACCTGTAGAAATTCCAGAAGAAGAAAAAGTAAGAGAATTTCTTCCAGATTATAATCCAAAATATGCATTTCTTAACCCAGATAAACCAATGAGTATTGGATCATTTACAGGCCCAGAATATTATATGAAAGCAAGACATCAAGTAGAAGAAGCTATGGAAAGATCAAAAAAGGTCATAAAAGAAGTAGGAAAAGAATTTGGAAATATCTTTGGCAGATCTTATGATTTAATTGAACCATATAAATGTGATGATGCTGAAATAATTTTAGTAGCTATGGGCTCTATTTGTAGTACAATTAGAACTGTAATTGATGATCTTCGAGAAAAAGGAGAAAAAGTAGGGCTTCTTAAAATAAGAGCTTATAGGCCATTCCCAAGTGAAGAAATTAATGAAGCTATTAAAAATGCAGAAAAAATAGCTGTTATCGATAAAAACATATCTTTTGGTACTGGTGGAGCACTTTATATTGATATGAAAGCGAAAACATCAAAAGAAATTTATGATTTCATCATTGGGCTTGGAGGAATAGATATTACTCCAAAAGATATTGAAGAAGTAATTAATAAGACTAAAAATCCTGTTAAAGATGTTAATTGGATTGGTTTAGAAGAATCAGAAGGAAAATAAAAAGGAGAAGGAGGAATCTGAATGAAAATACCTGAAGAAGAATTATTTGCTCCAGGACACAGAGGTTGTGCTGGATGTGGTGCTACAATTGGAGTTCGATTAGCTCTTAAAGCATTAGGTAGAAATACAGTAGCTATTTCAGCAACAGGCTGTTTAGAAGTTATTAGTACCCCTTATCCTGAAACTGCTTGGGAAATACCATGGATACATGTTGCTTTTGAAAATGCAGGGGCTGTTGCATCTGGAGTTGAAAGAGCTCTAAAAGCTCAAGGAAAAGAAGATATAAATGTAATAGCTTTTGGTGGTGACGGAGGAACTGCAGATATAGGTATGCAATCATTATCCGGAGCTATGGAAAGAGGACACAATCTCACATATGTTTGTTATGATAATGAAGCTTATATGAATACAGGAATCCAAAGAAGCGCATCAACACCCTATGGTGCATCAACAACAACTTCCCCACATGGAAATGAAAGTATTGGAGAAGATCAGCCAAAGAAAAATATGCCTTTGATTATGGCGGCTCATGGAATTCCTTATGTAGCTACAGCTTCAATTTCCTATCCTGAAGATTTCATGAGAAAAGTTAAAAAGGCATCTGAAATTGAAGGTCCTGCTTATATTCATCTAAATCAACCATGTACAACTGGTTGGGGTTATGAGCCATCAAAAACAATAGAACTTGGTAGATTAGCTGTTGAAACTGGTTCATGGGCATTATATGAAATTGTTAATGGAGAATTTAAATTAACATACAAGCCACAGATGAGAAAACCTGTAACTGAATATTTAAATGCTCAAAAAAGATTTAAACATTTATCAGATGAAGAAAAAGAAAAAATACAAGAGTATGTTGATAATCAATGTGCAGAACTTGGAATTTAGGAGGGAAATAGCTTGCAAAAAATAATGGTACAATCAGAACTATGTGATGGTTGTCTAGATTGTGAACAAGCTTGCTGTGGACTTTATGGGGCTTCAAGAATAGCTATTCGGGAAGTTGATGGTTCATATTATCCTATAATTTGCCAACAGTGCGAAGATGCTCCATGTGCATTAATATGTCCAACTGAAGCTATGTTTTCAACTGGTGTAGATGAAGAAAAATGTATAGCTTGTGGATTATGTATGTTAGTTTGTCCATTTGGAGCTGTTAAAGTAGAAAATAAAATAGCTCAAAAATGTGACAGATGTGAAGCAAGAGGAGAAGATCCTGCATGTATAAAAGCATGTTCTAAAAGAGCTATTTCTTTAGTTGATACTGATGAAATAAAAGCTAAAAAGCAAGACCAATTCTTATCTAAAATGGCAGGAATTGGTAAAAAGCCTAAAAAGAACAACTTCATTAATATTTTAACCAGTACAACAAGAGCTAATAAAAGTTATAAAGGAAACAAAGATTAACATAAAGCAGAAAAAATAAATAAAAAACTAAATAAAGGTGAGAAAAAATGAGTGAATTAATTTCAAATCCTGACCTATGTATTGATTGTATGAAATGTGAAAGAAACTGTCCACAAAATGCAATTAGAGTAGATGAAGGAATTCCTTTGTTTTGTATGCATTGTACGCCAGAAAAAGCTCCTTGTTTAAATATCTGCCCTGAAGAAGCTATTGAAGAGCTTGGTGGAGCTATTGTTATTAATAAAGATAAATGTATTGGTTGTGGAATGTGCAGAGATGTCTGCCCAATTGGAGCTATTTCTATGGATGAAATTGGAATAGCTCAAAAATGTGACTTATGTGTTAATGAAGATGCTCAACAATGTGTAGAGTACTGCCCAACTAATGCACTAATCTCTAATTCAAAAGAAATAGTTTCTGCAAAACAGGAAAAAATAGCTTCAGAACTTAAACGTCTAAAAGGAATCATGTGATTATTTTAATATTAAGTAAAAATTTCTACTTGATTTGGTTTTAGTTTTGATAGAACTTTTTGATCAAACTTTTTTAAAAGTTTGATTTTATATTCTAATAAATTTTAAATTCTTTTATTATTTATTACTTTTATTATTTATTATAATATTTTTATTAATATTATTAGGATTATTAGTAGTATTTTATTCTTATTTCTATTTTTGTTTTTATTTCTACTATTATTTTTAAATATTTAGCTATAATTATTTTATAATTTTACTTATTTTATATGATTTTATTAATAATTTTACTAAAATATAAATTTGTTAAATTAAAAATAAATGAATTATTATAAACTAAATTAAAAAACAGTTATATTATAGTTAAAACAATATATAAAAAATATACTAAAATTATATTAAAATTATGTTCAAAATATGTTAAAATATTAAAGCTATGTTAAAACTATATTAAAAGAAACTCTATTCGGAGATTGAAAATGATATCAGAAAAGACAATAGAAGATACAATTTATCAACTTTACAAAGAAGCAGTTACTGTTCTTCCAGAAGATGTTAAAATATCATTAGAAGATGCTCTTAAAATAGAAGAAAGTGAACTTGGATGCTTAAATATTGAAGCTATTCTAAAAAATATCGACGTCGCAGAATCTAAATCTATTCCTATGTGTCAAGATACAGGACTGCCTATAATTTTTATAAAACTTGGAAATGTCCAAATCCAAGTACAAGATCTATTTGAAGGAATAGCTAAAGGAATAGAAAGAGCTACAACTGAAATTCCTCTTCGTCCGAATGTAGTGGATCCTATTACAAGAAAAAACACAGAAAATAACATTGGAAATGGAATTCCAATTATCGATATTGAATTAACTGATACTGATTACATTGAAATCACAATCTTGCCAAAAGGAGCAGGATCAGAAAACAATAATGCTCTTAAAATGGCTCTTCCTGGAGAAGGATTAGAAGGAATAAAAGATTTTGTGGTTGAAACTGTGAAAAAAGCTGGAAGTAAACCCTGTCCCCCAATAGTAGTAGGAGTAGGAATCGGAGGTAATTCAGACATAGCTATGAAAATAGCTAAAAAAGCTCTTCTTAAAAAAATTGGAGAAAGAAACTCCGATCCTGTTTTAGCTAAGTTAGAAGAAGAAATCCTCACAGAAATTAATAATACTGGCATAGGACCTATGGGACTTGGAGGGAAAACTACCGCATTAGATGTAAAAATAAATAAAGTAGATACGCATACTGCAAGCTTGCCTATTGGAGTTTGTATCCAATGCTGGGCTCATAGATATGCAACAGCTATTTTAAAGGATAATTTAGAATAATAGAAAAAATAAAAAATAAAATAAAAATAAATATAACTATAAAAATAAATATAAAAAATTAATTTTTAGGTTTCTTAAGAGTTACCATGTAAATTGTTCTTTGACTAATATCTACTGCTCGATCACCTATTCTTTCAAGGAATCTTGCTATGAAGATTAAATTAATAATACTTGTAATATTTTCTTTATCTTCAAACATTGCATCAGTTACCTGTTCTAATATAGAATCAAAAAGATCATCTACTTTATCATCATCTTTACGTAATTCTTTAGCCATATCAACATTTTGATCTAAAAATGCATAAATAGCTTTACTTAACATCATTTGAACATAATCTGCCATATATTGTAAATCTTCCATTAATCTATCTGGAACAGAAAGATCCTTTATTAAAACAGCTATTTCAGCAATATTAGCTGCTAAATATCCAATTCTTTTAATATGGCTATTAATACGTATAGTTGATTCAATAAACATCAAATCTCCAGCAACAGGTTGTTCAATAGCTATGAATTTTATACATGTTCTTTCTAAATCAAAAGTAGCTTCATCGATTTCCTTGCCTTTAGCTATTACTTCTTCTGCTATTTTTTCATCATATTTATTTAATAAAGTAATAGCTTTTCTATGAGATTCTATAGCCATCTGTCCAATTTTTTCAGCTTCATCTTGGACATTTTTTATTCTATTTTTAAATGATATTCTAGGATATTCTTTATCCATTTAATAACACCTTCTCCTATTTTCCTCTTTTTCTATTATTTCTATTATCCAAATCTACCAGTAATATATTCTTCAGTTTTTGTATTTTTAGGATCTATAAATAACTTATCTGTTAAATTACTCTCTACTATTTCTCCATTTAAGAAAAATGAAGTATATTTCGATACACGAGTAGCTTGTTGCATATTATGAGTTACTATTATAATGGTATAATCCTTTTTTAATTTATGAATTAAATCTTCAACTTTAGTTGTAGAAATAGGATCCAACGCAGAACATGGTTCATCCATTAATATAACTTCCGGGTTAATAGCTATTGTTCTAGCTATACAAAGTCTTTGTTGTTGGCCTCCAGATAATCCCATAGCTGAATTATCTAATTTATCTTCAACTTCATCCCATAAAGCAGCACCTTTTAAACTTTTTTCTACTCTCTGAACTATTTTATCATTATCATCAAATCCATGAACCCTAAGACCATAAGCTACATTTTCAAATATAGATTTAGGAAATGGATTTGGTTTTTGAAAAACCATTCCTACTTTTTTTCTTAAGTCT
>JAISIQ010000142.1 GCA_031261945.1 Methanobrevibacter sp. | reverse complement strand
TATTAAATATTCTTCTGATAATGTAGCTTTTGTATTTATTAATAATGTTACAATAGCTTTTAATAATATTCAAATTGATGATAATATTCGATTTTATATTGATGATGAAGCTACTGCCGCAATAGCTATTGCTAATGTTGAAATTATTGGGTAATAGCTATTTTTTGCTTTATTTTTATTTTTTTATTTTTATTTTTCTCTATTTTTCTGAATTTCTCGAATCTTTCTATTAATTTTCTTCTTATTGCTTCTTATTGATCTTTATTATCTTTATATTTTTAATTATACTATTTTATTTATTTCTATTATTTATTTCTAATTATAATATCATTATTAATCATTTTAATTATTAATTTGAAGATTATAAAATTAATATTAAATATAAATAATATTAAATATTAAAATATTAATAATTAACTAATTTAATAATTATACTAATTATATTAATTATTACTAGTTTATACACATTTTACACATATTTACATTATTTCCATATATTTATTCTAATACTAATTGTCAGATGTTCCTTGGGATTATAAAGTATGATATCAATAGAATTATTGCTACTTGGTGCAGGTCTTTTACTAATTATAAGTGTTTTATTAAGTAAAGCTTCTTCTATGGTCGGTTTTCCAACTTTAATCGTGTTTTTGATTATAGGAATGCTTTTAGGGTCTGATGGTATTGTAGGAATTTATTTTGACAATTATCTAATTGTGCAATATATAAGTATCTTTGCTATGATTATAATAATGTTTTCTGGTGGTATAGACACAGATTTCAAGCGTGTTCGATCAATAGCTGCTCCAGGAGTTATATTATCTACCATAGGAGTTTTAATAACAGCTATTGCCACAGGACTTTTTATTCATTATATAATAGGGCTTGATATAATTGTTTCTCTTCTTATTGGATCTATTATTTCTGCTACTGATGTAGCAGCAGTATTTTCGATATTTCGGCCTTCTAATCTCAAACTAAAAAATAACTTAGATGGACTTCTTGAAATTGAAAGTGCAACAAACGATCCAATGGCTTATGTTTTAACTACATCATTCATATATTTAGCACTTCATCCAACTACTTCAGTTGAAAGTATCATTTTCCTTTTAATTCAGTCTTTAGTAATCGGATTAATAATAGGTTATTTCTCAGGTAAATTATCTGCGAAATTAATTAATTTCATAAATTTAAACTCAAGAGGACTTTATCCTGTACTTTTAATAGGAGTAGCTATTTTAACCTTTGCTTGTGCAGAATTAATTGGAGGTAATGGTTTCTTAGCTGTTTATATATCTTCTTTATTGATTGGAAATAGTGTTTTAGTAAATAAGCGATCTCAAATTAATTTCTTTGATGGTTTAGCGTGGTTAATGCAGATTACAATGTTTATAATTTTAGGGCTTCTTGTTTTCCCAAAACAATTGCTCCCAACAGCTGGAATAAGTTTGATAATAGCTATTGGATTAATTTTAATAGCTAGACCTTTATCTGTTTTTTTATGTCTTATTCCTTCGAAATTTAATCTAAAAGAAAAAGTTTTCTTATCATGGACAGGTATTAAAGGGGCAGTTCCAATTGTTTTTGCAACTTATCCCTTAGTTGCAAATATAAGCGATGCTCCTATGATATTTAACATCGTTTTCTTTATTACAATAATTTCTGTTATTTTACAAGGATCTACTGTTAAATTTTTAGCTAAAAAACTAAATTTAATTGAAAATATAAAATAAAAATATAAATAGCAGTATTTATTGACGAATTAGTAGAATTAGTAGAATTAGTAGAATTAGGAGAATTAGTTAGAATAATAAAAATAAAGTAATAATTATATAAATTAATATGATATATAGAAGAGATATAGAAAAACCAATATATAATAAATAGAATCTAAAGGTTTAAGGAATTAAACTTCTTTTGTTTAAGCTGAAAACCTTAAGATTATGCAGAAAATAGCTAATATTATTGTAATAGCTACTACTTGTTCAGGAGAAAGTTTTGGACCGCCTGTTTCTTCATCTTCAAAATATCTTACAAGCCCAGCTCCTGTAGGAGGTAATGATTCCTTATTTTTCTTTGCCATTTTTTCACCAATTATGATATGATTTAGTAGAATTTTTAATTTAATTTTTATAAATTTTTAAGTTTTTTATTAAAATTTTTATTCATTTTAATTATATTTTTTCTTATTAATAAATCTTCTTAATATTATTTTTTATATTAATTAATTATATTAAATTATAATTAAAATTATAATTATATTTAATATTATAATAATTCCAATTTTAATAATTTTATTTTTAATATTTCTATTATTTTTAATAAATTTGTTTTTATTATTATTGTTTTTAATTTAATTTCTCAGAGTGTCTGAATTATTCGAAATTTACAAGCTTTGTAATTCTTTCAATTGTGCCATAGCCCATGTTTACTATCAGTCCCATTAAAAGTACATTCAGAAACATGTGTTTAAAAACAGATCTCTTTGTATATGTGTGTATAGACTTAGATTTGAGTTGATCTTTCATAAATTCAAACACTTTTTCAATTTTCCACCTATTTCTTCTAAAATCCTCCCATTTAGGAAATAAATTAATTAATTTACCATAAATAAATAAAATAAATAATTAAGAATATTATATGAAGATTTATAGATATCAAAACTAATATATGAATTATAGATGAAAAATATTATTTTTAAAAAACTCTAAATTAACTCATCTTTAATATTTTTTTTAATATTTTGAGATCGTAAAAATAAGCTTGAAACTTTAAAAAAAATTAAGGAGATTCTCTTGGAAAATATAGATCCTAAGCTTGTCACAATAGATCATATTAATTTAAATGTTATTGATGAGGTTATA
>JAISIQ010000138.1 GCA_031261945.1 Methanobrevibacter sp. | reverse complement strand
TATAGAAAATAATTTATCTTTCTAATATACAATTGATTGACTTAATATTTAAAGGTTGTGGATTAAATAGCTATTAAAGAAGTTATTACACTTATAAGTTATTATAAAGGAATTGTAGTAACTTATAACTTATTACAAGAAAGATGGATTAAGTTATAACTTATAATAATATTTTAGAGCAATTATGTATTACTCCATTTTAATCATTTAAAAAAAAATCCAAACATGAAAAATCTAAATAATAAAAAATAAAAATAAAAATAATAATAAAAATGAGAATAAGAATAAGGATGAGGATAAAGACAAGAATAAACATCAGAATAAGATAAATAGGTATTAAAAGATTATTAATAAATTATAATAGAAAAAATAATATTTTAAAGAAAATAAGAAATAAAAAAATAAGAAAACTAAAACTAAGATTTCAATACATATCCAAAACACAATGATAAAATCAGGATACACCTTAAAATTTTTTAATTTTCTAATACCCTATTAATATATTAACTTTATATTAAGACTCTGTAGGTGGAATCATTATTAACTTCCCAGTATCAGGATCTTTATAAACAGTTCCCATATTTTCCATTCCTTCACTTTCTCCAGATTCAAGATCTACAGTTCCGTTATAGTCTTCACCAGTTTCAACAGCTACTGTGTTTTTAATAGCTTCAGCTAATTTTGATTTTTCTTCAGGAGTAGAATCACTAAAAATTACACTTTGCATGTTCATTGACATAACTGCAAAAATCAAAAATCCAACAGCTAATACTAACATAACATCAGTTAAATTAGCCATTCCAGATAATGGATCTTCATCTTTTGAACTTTTTCCAAATATTTTTCTTTTTCTTAATCTCATACTCCATCACCTCTTTTAATATTTTTCTATTTTTTATTTTTTATTTTCTATTTTATATCTTCTATCTCCTATTTTCTATTTTTTATTTTCTATTTTTCGTGTTTTCCCTATTTTTCAAGAATTTCTAAAATAGAACTCATTAAAACTTCAAAATTAGAAAGATCTTCTTCATACCATCTTTTCCTGAGTCTTGATATTATATAAGCTACTGCAGCTGCAGCAAGTCCAGTAACCGTCGTGTCAAAAGCTATTATTATTGATTGTGCTAATGTAACTATATCTCCAGCCCCTAAAGCTGCAAGTCCAGGACCCATAGGAATCAATGTTCCCATAAGTCCAACAGTTGGACCAAGTCTAACAATAGTATCTGTTTTTTCAACAATTTTCTCCATTTTGATTTCTTCTTCTTCTATTATTTTCCCTGCAAAGGCTTTTTTTGTTTCACTGCCAAAATTATTATTATCAATAATTTTAATAATAGCTATTTTATATTTTTCTTCAATATCTGAATCATTAATTTTTTCTTTCATTTCTTCAGGATTACTTAAATTATTAATAGAGTTTATTAATGATTCTATATCATTTAATGTGAGTTTTTTTCGAGAGGTATATTCTGATATAAGCCCGCCAATTGATATTAAACTGAATACAACAAATATTAAAAGTATTATTATAACAGGTATTAATAAACTTTGAGATATCGCATGTAAAAATTCTGTTAATAGTTCACTTCCTATAATTTCCATTTATTCACACTCACTTTTCTTAAATAAAGTTAAATTAGTATTATATATCTTAAATCAATTTAAATCAACTTCAATCTAAATTAATTTAAATTAATTTAAATTAAATTAACTCAAAATATTAAAATATCAAATTATTTTAAATATTTTAAATTAAATTTTTTAATTTTTCAGATTTTTTCATAAAAAATCCTGTAATTATAGTAATTATCAAAATAATCATCATATAAATAAATATATTAATTTCGGGTAGATTTAAAGTACTCATTCCCATGATTAAAGCACTTTGAAATTTTGGTATAAACATATATATTATTAAATAAAAAATTCCCATTAAAATTATATAAAATCCTGCTAATCCATAAGAATTTATTTTTTTACTTTTAATTTTCAATTCTTTTACCTTTTTTAATTTTTTTAAATAATTTAATATTAAATATAATGATATAATTAAAATAAATGATCCAATAGAACAAATCATTCCTAATTCAAATATTGAACTCCATATAATAGGAGCTACATATATTGTATTGACTGATATAGCTAAATAGCTAGAAATAAATAATAAATATAATGAAAGATTATTTTTTATTTTTATTTTTAAACTTTTGGAATTCATTCTATTGTTTTTATTTTTAGATTCAAAAATAAATCTAAAACCAGTATATATAACTAACATTCCTACTAAGACCATTATAAAATTTAAATTATTATTTATAAAAGGAATAACAGTTTTACTATAAATATTAAATATAAATGATGAAGCTATAATAGCTAAAGCAAAATAAATAGCTATTGTAATTGATCTATATTTTTCATTAGCATATTTATTTTCATTAGTGTATTTATTTAGAAAAATAGCTATTCCTATAGAGAATAGAATTAGAACAATTATTAACTGAATTAATTTAAGATCCATTACATTCTCTCCATTTATATATTTATCTAAGTATTATTATTATTCTTTTTTTTTATTATTATTATTATTATTATTATTGTTATTCTTATTAGTATTATTATTAGTATTAGTATTATTATAGTATTATTTTCATTATTTAACAAATTCATTATCAAATAATTGTGTAATATGGGTCTCCAGCACAAGATTTACAGATTTCTTTACCATTAATAATCAAATGATTCCCATCCATTACTTTCTCATTACATACTGAACAAAAAGCTCTTTCTCTTGGTTTTCCAGGTAAATCATTTTCATCTATTTTGATTTTAACCTTTTGGATATTAAATAGCTCTTCATTTGGAGTATTTTTGAATCTTTCGATTAATTCTTCTTTAGTTTCTGTTTTTTCTTCTTTAGAATTAGCATCAACATCAGTTATTCTAATTGCTTCTCCTGTAGAAATTTTATAAAAAGTAGCTGCAAATTTACCATAATTCATTTGTTTTAATGATCTTTTACCCATTGAACATCCAGTAATAGCTTGAACTGCATCAGACATACACCTATCAATTTCAACGAAGACAATGAGGTCTTTATTTTCAGTATTTAATTCCATTTCTAAGTTTTCTAACCCATACATTGCAAGTTTAGTGCCTATTACAATACCTCCACATATGTCTCCATGGAATTTTCCAGCTTTTTCTAATTGTTCTTCAAAAACTTCATTATTAGATTTATTAATGATAACACTCCCATAAACTAATTTTAATAGCTAATAGATAATATAATAGCTAATACACGATGAATAATAGCTAATATAATAACTAATACACAATAGATAATAGCTAATAAATAATTAACTAAAAAATTTTATTTCCTTTTTATTAAATATCCTACTATAATAATTCCTATAACTACAACTATCAATATATAACTTAAATCTTGTAGATTTGCTGTTTTAAATAAAGGTGATTCTTCTATTATCAATTCTTTTGCTGATTGTGATGAAATTCCATTAAATTCCTGAGCTGAAGATCCTTCTTCACCAGAATCAGCATTATTTGGAGTTCCAGAATTTATTCCGGTATTGCCTTGATCATTACCTTGGGTATTTCCACTATTATCTCCTGTATTTCCTAATCCATTTCCAGATCCATTACCATTTCCAGATCCTCCTGAATTTTGATTGTTATAATTTTTATAATCTTGCATATTTTCTTTTGCACCTAACACTTTTTTATCATTATAGTTATCTACATAAAATTTAATTGTATTATCTTGATATAAAAGAGATCCAAAAAGTAAAGAACCATAATCAACTTTAGCTATTCCATTCATACTTTGAATTGTTGTTTTACTTCCATCATTTAATGTAAAAATAATGTTTAAAGAAGATAAATCTGATACTCTCTTTCCTAATCCATCATAAAAAACTACTGCATATACTCCTCCAGACATTTTAATAAGTTTTGCTTGAATTAAGTCAGTTTGAATTTTAGGACATAAATTAGTAAATCCTAAATTGTTTGAACCATACCAATTAGAACCAATTCGAAGAGTATTATAATAATCAGAATCCCTTAAATCAACATCTTTATCATAATTATTAGAAATTACATTTGAAGAAATATCTTTATTTGAACTATCTCTGTATTGATTACCAAAATTAATCCCACGTTGATTTTTACTAAGAGTGTTACTTTTTATAAGTAATCCACTATTATCTATAGAATTTAAATATATGCCCTGATTATTTTCTGTAATTGTGTTACTTTGTATTATCATATTTTTTGAGATAGAATAAGTTGAAATTCCATCTCCTGTATTTTTATTAATTTTATTTTTGTTTATTTTGGTGTTAGTTGTATTATAAGATACTATTCCTGAATTAGAATTTTTATTTATATTATTTGATTCAATTGTAATATTTTTTGTATTTCTTAGTTCAATTCCATCACTTGAATTTTCAATTGTATTTTTGTTGATATCAATATTAGAACTTTTTTCTATAGATATTCCTGAATCTTTAGCAGATATATTATTTTCAGATATTCCAATGTTTTTAGTATTGTTGAGTTCAATTCCATTTCCTTTATCATTAATTATATTAAATCCAATTATTGTAGTTCCTGCAGAAGAAGAACTATTTATAAAGAATATGGTGTTTAAATTATTTGTTGTGTCAGAATTTTCAATGGTTGTTCCAATATTCGATACAATATTTAATTTTTTATTTATTACTAATGTTAGATCCTCGTAATACTTTCCTAAAAATCTTATTGTATCTCCATCTTTTGCTGTATCTATAATATTTTGAATTTGTTGGCTTAATGAGAAACTACCTGAACTATAATAAGACGCATCTTGTATATCAATAGCTGAAATTGATTGTATTGAAGATATAAGAATAAATATAATTAGTCCTGAAATTAATAATCTTTTGTTATTATGTTTCATATTATTCACTTTTTATTTATTCATTTTTTTATAAAGTTATAGGATTTTATACTTTATTTTTTGCTTTACTATTATTTTGATGGTCTATTCTTTTGATGGTTTAATTTATAATATAAACTATAGATATTAAGGTATAATAATAGCCATATACTATAATATCAGCTATAAATCTATGATATTTAGATATAAAACTATAATATTTAGCTATAGAAAATATAATAGAAAAATATTAATAGAAACATATATTTAAAATTTATCATATGTGTAAAGTATATAGTAAAGTATATAGTAAATTATATAGTAGCTTATTGTATATAACTATTATGAAATTATCTTCATATTGCTTAAAAAAATCAGATAAGCTAATTGAATATTTATAACTATTTGCATAAAAATGAATTTAAATATTGTTTATTATTAAATTAACAATATTTAAAGAAATATAAATAAAAAAAACGATTATTAAATGAATTTATAGGGAAAATAAAAATTAATAAAATTATAATTTAATAATCATTAAGTTACAATTCGAATACTAAATAAAATAACTAAATAATATAAATTATAAATATAAAATAAATTATAACTAAATTAAAAATAATATAAATTAGTGTAATAATATATAATTTAATTTACACTAATTTAATTTACACTACTTTGGTCTTATACCACTTTGGTCTTATACTACTTTGGTCTTATACTACTTTGATTTTTTGAGTTTGTTTTTTTCCATTTACATTAAATAAAACTTTTTTGGTTCCTTTTCTAGTTCCTTTTACTTTCATTTTTAATCGAATTGTTTTTTTAGCAGGAATCTTTATTTTCCATTGTTTGGTTTTTTTACTATAATTTTTCTTGTAATTAGTTGAAGAAACTTTTAATCCTTTTGAAAGTCCTATTCTCACTTTTACATATTTAGATTTGGTTCCACTATTTTTAATCACGGTTTTTAAGATTGTATATTTATTTTTCTTTATTTTTTTAGGATATACATAATTTTTATACTTAATTACACTATTTTCTTTCACTTTTAAGGAAACAGTATTTGATTTTTTACTTAAACCACTACTACTTAAAGTAGCTGTGCTTTTATAAGTTCCAATCTTATTAGGTTTTAAAATAATATTTAAAGTTGCTGTTTCTCCAGCTTTTAAAGAAGAAATTATCCATTTTCCTGTATTTTTATTGTAAGCTCCTTTATTCAAATTAAAACTTGAAACACTGAATTTAGGTGTTATTTTAGCAATATTTAGATCACGTAATATTTTTTCTCCATTATTTTTTATAGTTATTATGTATTTAGTAGTCGCACCTAATTTTATTGATGGACTATTTATTTTTGAAGAAATTTTCACTGATTTTTGAGGAAGATGAGTATTGCTTATTTGTAAGGATTGTTCGTTTTTATACCATGTATATATTTTATTATTTGAACTTTTAAAACTTGATTCTCTAAAATCAATAATGCCTACACCATTTTTTACTAATACATTCTTATATTGAGTATTATCATTGAGACAGACTTTTATATAATGAGGTATCATTTGAGTTATAATTTCCTTAGTATCATTAGTTTTGTATGATAATTTATACATTCCTTTGGATATTTCTTCAAATTCAGTAAGAATTATTCCTGTGGTTGTTTTAGAACATAATCCCGCACCACTTTTTGAATTAGTACCATAAAAATTATAACCAATATTCAAAAGAGCTCTGTTATCATCATCTGATCCTACTCTTTGTATTTGAAATGCATTAAATCCTTCATTATTCATTATATAATTATATCTTATATCAGGTTGTAGAGAGGTATTTGTTCCAGAATCCATATAAATTCCATTTCCGATTCCTCCGCTTTTACCATTGCCATTAATCATATTACTTAAAATAGCTAAATTATTAAAACTTGAGTTTATATAAATTCCTGATTTTCCCTGAGTTTCTATATAATTATATAGTATTCTAATATTATTTTGTATATTGTCTACAGTTCCTCCAAAATAAATTCCAAAATCCCTATTGTTTGAAATATTATTATCTTTGATTTCAATATTAGAATTATTTCCATAAAGTCCAATTCCATTTCCATTTCCAGAGATTATATTTTTTATGATATTAATATTAGATGCATTTTCTATTTTTATAGCATCATGACCATCCTTTGCTGAAAGATTAAAGCCAGTTATATTAGTGCCACTTCCTTCTTCTGTTATTGAAAATATAAAAGGATTTCCACTGCTGCTGGGGCAACTTATAAGAGTTGTTCCAACATCACTAATTATATTAAGTGCTTTATTTATTGTTAAATATAAGTGAGTATATTTACTTCCTTTAAATAGTATTGTGTCTCCAGCTAATGCATCATCTATAATTTTTTGTATTGCATCTACATTACCTGGCATTCCTTGATCATCAAAATCTATAGTATGTGTTTGAGCTCCATATGCTGTACCAAATGATATTGAACTACTAATAAAGAATATGCAAATTATTGCTAAAATAAGTTTATTTTTTAATAATATTTTAAACCCCTCCTTTTATTATAATTTGATAAAATTTGATAAATATTAAAATAATCATAAAAGAATAAATTTTATAAATCTTTTATAAATCTTTTAAAATTTTTTAAAATTTTTTATATTTTTTTATAATTTTTTATAATTTTTTTTAAAATCAATATGAAATAAAATTATTATTAGTATTAATTATTAGTATTATTAATATTGATTATTATATTATTATTACAATTTTATTATTATTACTATTAGTATTACTATTTTATTATTATTAATTTATTATTAATTATTATCAATATTTAACTTAATAATAATATTCAGATGTAATAATAAAATAGTAATAATAAAATTAAAAAATAAAAGAGTATAATTAATATTTTTATTATACTCTTTTAAAATGTTTTTAAACTATTTTTATTTTCTTCGTTTGTTTCTTTCCATTTACATTTATAACAATTTTTTTGGTTCCTTTTTTAGATCCTGCTACATTCATATTTAATTTAACAGATTTTTTTGCAGGTACTTTCATGGTCCATTGATTTGTTTTTTTATTGTAATAGGATTTTTGATTAACAGCTTTAACTTTAACATCTTTTGGTAAACTTATTTTGACATACATTTTGTCAGATTCATCTATACCTGTATTTTTAAGAGTTGTGGATATTGTGGTAGTTTTACCTTTTTTGATGGTAGTTTTGCTTATTTTTGTAGCTGATGAAAGTTTTACATCTTTGTTAATAGTTAATTTATTGGTATTTCCTGTTTTAACTGCGCCATCTGAGTTTAATGATGAAGCTATATTTTTAACACCTGCTTTTTTAGTACTTACTTCTAAAACTAATACTGCAGTATCTCCAGCACCTAAACTGTTTATTGTCCATTTATTATTACTATAAGATCCTGAAGTTTTGTATGTTGCAGAAGCACTTCCAATAGCAGAAGAGATTCCAGGGTTAACTGTAATTGCTTTAGAAGCTCCGTCTCCTGTATTTTTAACAGTCACTGTATAAGTTATTTTGTCACCATTTTTAACTGTTGATTTACTTATGGAATTAGATATTGAAAGATTAGGATTTAGATCTTCTTTATAGTAATTCTTAACTATATTAAATGAATCACCTATTTCATTATCCCATCCTTTAGATCCTGTAGCCCAACCCATATTGTCTCTGAATGGATATCCGTTTTCCTTTATCTCATTGTTTTCATCGATGATAATTTCAGTACCTACACTCCTTTCAACAACATTTTCTAAAAGTATTCCTATTAAATCATTTAAACTTATATTATTATTTTCTATGGTAATATCATTTACTCGAGTTGGTTCTCCATGATTAGTGTCTCCAGCTTTAATTACAACTCCAATAGTGTTGTTAGATACGAAATTATCTTTTATTAAAGCACTTTCTGCTGATTTAACGAGAGCTATTGCAATTTTGTCCATTGCAGTAATATTATTATTTATAATTTCAATATCTCTGACTCCTCCTCCAAAGAAAATACCATATTGGCCTTTGGTCATATTATTGTTAATAACTTTTATATCCTCTGCACTTTGGAAAAAGGACATTGCATTTCTTCCTAAATCATGTAAACTACTGTTACTAATTACAGTATTAGCTCCCCCTCCAACACCAATAGCATCATAAATATTAGAAATTGTCATATTATTTATAGTAAGTCCATTAACTTGACGAGCATTAATACCTGTCCCCTCATCATTACTAGCGCCAGTTATTGTAATGTTTTCAAAGGTGAGATTATTTCCGCCCACTGCATTGATTGCAGTAGT
>JAISIQ010000165.1 GCA_031261945.1 Methanobrevibacter sp. | reverse complement strand
TGAAAAATTCAAAAAGGAATATTTTCAATAATAGTAATACTTATAATAATATTAGTATTAAGTAATATAAATACTTTGTTTTTTATTACTCAATATATAAAAAATAGCTAATCAGAAATAAAATTAAAAATAAGGCAAAAAATAAAATTAAAATAAAAAAAATAAAAAGGTAATTAGTTAGCTTTAATAGATTCTAATTTACTTAAAATTTCCCAAATTAATGTTCTTGCATGAACTGGTATATTTGGGTCATTGCTGATTTCGCCTAATGTTAAGATAACTGCACTTGCTCTTACAGTTTCATCTTCCTTTTCATTAGTTAAAATGTCATTAGATTCGTCAGCAGCTCTTCTAATATTACGAGGTACTGTCTTATTTCCCTTAATAAACATTAAAAGCTCAGAAACCTCGATAAAAGTATCATTCATAGTTGTATCATTAGTCATAGGTAAAACTCCTCCGAAAAATTAAATATAATAATAAATGATTTACAAAATATTTATAATAAAAATAGATATAAATTATTTATGATTAATAATATCAAATAAAGTATTTAAATAGCTTTTGGTATCTTTTGGTATATAAACTTAGCTATTAAAAAAATCAAATAATAAATATCATTCAGAAATAGCTATTGCCACTGTAACCCCATCAATAGCTATTTTTTTACAAATAAGCTTAGAATTTTCTCCTGCTTCTATTAAAGCACATGGTTCTGCTACGCCAGGTATATTAAATTTTTTTTCTACAAATTCTGATATAGAAATATCATCATGTTGGAAATTAGCTATTTTTGCTTTAGATATTATCTTTAATTCTTTATCAAGGGATTTTACTGCTGCTAAAATTCCTTTTTCTTCTTTTTTTATATCAATAGTTGCGAATTTATCAATTCTTTCTAAAGGAAGATTTAAAATATCCATTGCTTTTTTAATAGCTATTAGAACTTTTTCTTTATGTATTCCTTTTTTAGCTCCGATTCCAACTACAAGTTTCTGCGGAATTAGATTTATAGAATTATTATTAAAAATAGCTATTATTTCATCTGAAGCTGAATTTTGACTTTGATCTTCTTTTTTTATAATTTTATTTTTTATAATTTTATAATTTTTAGAATCTAAGTCATTTAAATAATTTATATTATCAGTAATAGCTAATTCAATAGTATTATCTTCTAAAATAGCTTTATTAAAAATTAATATGTCCTTAAGATTAGCTATTTTCCAATAATAGCTATTAGCTAATGAATCAATTCCAATTTTTCCTTGAACATCAGTAGCTGTTGTAATTACCTCTTCAGAGTTTAATAGGTTAGCTATTTTTCTTGATAATTCATTAGCTCTTCCAAGATGTCCTGAAACCAAGCTTATTACAAATTTTCCATTTTCATCAATAGCTAAAATCCCAGGATCTGAATATTTAGAATTTAATTTATTACAAATAGCTCTAACAAGAATTCCTGTAGCCATAATTCCGATTATAGCATCATATTCATCAAATACTTCATCTATATTGGATTTAACATTTTTATGAAATGTTTTTGTTTTAATAATAGTTGGATCATCTTCTAATAATTCTTGTAATCGAGAAGATAATTCTTTTCCTTTTTCAGATACTGATAAAATAGCTATTTTCATTTTTTTAACCTATTCTTATTTTTATTTTACATTCTAAATAGCATGAATTAAAATTAAGCAAAAAATAAAAATAATAGCTTAAGCAGAATATAAAGCATTTTCTAAGATGTCATTATCACATTGAAGAGCTATTATATTAGTTCTACCTTTACCTCGGCCTCTTGAAATTGTATTAGTAGATATTATACCAAGCATTTCAAGTTCATTTATAAAATCAAAAATTCTTCTATATGAAACTGAATCTCCTTTTGAGACCTCTTTATATGTATCATAGAGTTTTCCAGATGTAATTTCTTCTTTATTAAGTGTCAATCTCAAAATAGCTTCTAACACTCTCTGTTGTTGTGAAGGAAGAGTTGATATTAAATCTGTAACTTTATTATGTTCTATTTTATCTTTAGCTTCTCTAACAAGCTCGCCATATACAATAGCTGATTCCTTTTCATCTGCTAATTCTCCAGCTGTTCTTAAAAGATCAAGAGCATATCGAGCATCTCCTTCTTCTTTTGCTGCCATAGCTGCACATAGTGGAATAACATCTCCATCTAAAACATTATTATCAAATGAAAGTCCAGCTCTTTCTTCCAATATATCCACTAATTGTTGAGCTCCATATGGTGGGAAAACAATCTCTCTATCTCTAAAACTACTCATAACTCTAGATTTGATAAATTTCTTAAAATCAACATAATTACTAATTGATAAAATAGAAACATTATTAGTTCTTGTTAAAGTATATAATATTCCATCTCCATCATTTTTAAGAAGAATATCTATCTCATCTAAAATAACAATGAGAATCATGTTCTTTCCAAAAGCATTTTGTTTAAAAATATCCCTAAAGGTATTTACTATTTCTGCTTTTGTCCATCCTCTGTAAGGAACATCTCTACCCATCTGTTGGCAGAGTTTAGCTATTACTTGATATTCTGTAGTATAGTCTGTACATCTAATGTACTCTACTCTTACATAAACATCTTTATTTACAGTTGCTTCTTTTAATTGCTTCATAGCAAATTTAGCTGCTGCTGTTTTCCCAGTTCCTGTCTTCCCATAAATTGTAACATCAGAAGGAGTCACATTATTTAGTGCCTCAATCCAATACTTAGCAATTGATGTGATTTGCTCATTCCTATGAGGTAAGTGTTCAGGTAAAAATCTATGGTCTAAAAATTGTTTATCCTTAAAAACTGACCCCTTGTCTACTAAATTATCGAATATATTACTCATAAAGCCCCACCATTTATGTGTAAAAAATGGAATTTAAATAAAAATTAATATCGTGCCAATAATACTTTTAAAAAGATGTTTATTGACTATATCCATTTTTAATTTTCAATCCCTCTTTTTGAATTGTATAAATATCAAAGAAATTACATAAAATATTATTATTCGTTTAATAAATAAAGAATAGGTATTTTTAAAGTCAATATTAAACTCATTGAACTTATTTTCCTCATATTCTATTTTATTTTCAGAGCATACTTTTTATTTCCTATTGTGTGATTCAATTGATGATTATTTCAAGATATGCTATTAAAATATTATGTAATATTTTAAAATAGCTTAAAATAATTTAAAAAGTATTTTTAAGTTCTAAAATCAAATTTATATCAATTTTAAAATTTTAAATTAAACTCATGATTTAAAGTAGATACTATTTTCATTAGGTATTTATTAGATATTTACTAATTAATTTTGTGTTTAAATTTATGTGATTTATTTTAATTAAAATAAATAAATTAACACAAAGTAATTTCACATTTAAACAGAAAATATTGAGGAAAATAGATTTTTTTAAATATGACTTTCAAGTGTATCTTATGTTTCCAGTGTATCTTATTATTCTCTTACCATAAATAAAGGTATTTATTAACAAAATTGAAAAAATTATGAAGTTTTATTATGGATTTATAAAATTGATTTAAAACTCAAATATTGACTTTAAAGAATAATATAAATATGAATACGTGAATTTTAAGAATTAATGGAAAATAATAGCTATTTATATAATTTTATCTTTAAAAATAGCTATTTTAAATATATTAAATTAAATTATTCTATATAATAGCTATTAAAAAATAGATTGATCTTATTTTAAAAAATAAATAGCTATTTATCTTATAATAACTTTTTAATTTACAAATATTAATAAGCTCTCAATGAAAATATTAAAAAAATTAAAAATAATTATTATGATTTTAAATAGAAAAACAAAAGAAAAAAATTATATTAAATATAGTATTTTTCAATGAAAAAGCTTTAATTATTAAAAAATATAGGTCTTTGATTTCAAGTGTAACTGTTCTATTATGTAGCTACTATTTTTGTATTTTTAGTTAATAAAAATTGAAAAAATTTAAAGATATTCATGAAAAATATTATGTTATTGTATTAGTATTGTATTAGTATTTTAAAAACTAATAATTTAATGATTATTATTTTGCTATTACTTCAACACATTTATTATTGAAATGTTTATCAAAAGTAGCTATTTTTGTTATCTCTAATTGTTCCATAAGTTCCAAGTATAAGCAATCAGAAAAAGGTAACCTTTCAGGTAGGTAATTCATTTGTCTTTCAGCTGTATCATCATATAAGTTAGTATCATCAATTATATCAAATAAGCCACTGTTTAAACTAATATAAATTTCTTTTAGTTTTTCTTTGCTAATTTTTAGTTTAATATTAGAAACATTCATTACTTCTAATATTATGGAATTAGATATTATAAGCTCTTCATCTTTTATTTTATCCCATATATCTAAAGCTATATTGTGTTGGTCTTCAGTTTCAATAAAATAAGCCATTAAAAAATTAGCATCTAAAAAAATCATTGTTTATTCTCTTCTTCTTGATTTGTTTATTAATTTTACTGCATTCACTGGTTTATCTGTTTTAATACTTCCTTTTAATTTTTCAAATGATTTCTTAGCATTGTCTTTATCTAAAATATATTTGGATTTTTTCATTAATTTAAGTTTTGGATTCTTATTTAATCGTTGTTCTAATGTATCTTCTGTATTTATCTCTGTTTCATTTATTACTCCTTGTTCTAACATTTTATTTACTATTTCTGTCTGTGTTTTATTTTTATTTACTGCAATTAGTTTTATTTTTCGCATTACTTCAGAATCTATATTTAAAGTAGTTTTTACAGTTGTCATGAAATATCAATCCTTTTTAATTAATATGTTTTTACATATCTTATATGGATTTACATATTATTTAAATATTTTCAAA
>JAISIQ010000135.1 GCA_031261945.1 Methanobrevibacter sp. | reverse complement strand
TAGAATTTAAAAAACTAAATAAAGAAGTTGTTTTAGTTTTATCAAAAAATCCAGTAGGGTTAAGTGAAGTTATATCTACAATATCCTATGATGAAAAACCAAAATCAGTGATGTTTGTTTTAAATGATGAACCTGCAGATGGAGCTGATATTTCATGGATATGGGATGCTGACATGAAACAAGTAATAAACATACCAAATATAAGCAAATTTTACTCCTCTGGAAATCGATCAGAAGAAGTGGCTTTAAGAATAAAATACACTGGGTTTCCTATAGAAAAAATTAAAATATTTTCATCAAATGAATCAAATATAAAAAAATCTATCAAAGCTATTTTAAATGATAATCAACCAAAAAGCTATATAATAGGAACATTCACAGCTGTGCCAGAAATAAGGAAAATTCTCATGAAAGAAAAACAATGAATCAGAAATGATGAGAATTTAGTAGTAATTATTAAAACAATGTGATATAATGAAGCTTAATATAATAAATATGTATCCTGATATTTTAAACCTTTATGGAGATATAGGAAATTTAGTATCTATAAAACAACGATGTTTATGGAGAAACATTAATATAAAGGTTGAAAATTTCACCATTGATAATGAACCACCAATCAATGATGCAGATATTATATTAGTTGGAGGAGGATCAGATAGGAGTCATGATATTGTTTCTAAGCATCTTATCAAACATAGAACTTCATTAGCCGAATTTATTGAAGAAGATAAACCAATATTAGCTATTTGTGGAAGTTATCAAATGTTTGGAGAAACATACTCAGATGTTAATCACAATAATATTCCTTGTCTTGAAATATTTGAAATTGAAAGTATAAGTAAAGAAGAAAGATTAATTGGAAATATAATGATAGAAAATAATCTTAACTTGTCTCCAAAAGAACTAATTGGTTTTGAAAATCACGGAGGAAGAACTTATCATAATTATAAAGCTCTTGGTAATGTTAAAGTAGGATTTGGAAATAATGGTGAAGATAAAAAAGAAGGAATGATTTATAAAAATTTCATTGGTAGCTATTTACATGGCCCTATTTTGCCAAAAAATTCCTCTCTTTCTGACCATATAATTTTAAAAGCTTTAAAAAATAAATATGATATTAATGAATTAGATAAATTAGAAGATTCGATTGAAATAAGTGCTCATAACTCCATCAAAAATAAAATAACAAAATAAAGAAAAATTATAAATAAAAATAATATAAAAAAGAAAAAGTTTTATAATATTTTATACAAAATAAATATAATAAAAATACTAATACTAATAAGAAATAAAATAGAAAATATATAAAAATCAAAAGAAATTTTATTAAAAATATATTTTATATCAATAGTGTTAAATTAATTATTAATTATAAATTATAAAGGAGCTTAATATGAATATTAATATTAATTCTTATTATGAAAAAAGATTAAACATTTTTGAAAGAATACAAAATTCATCAAACTTAGAAAAAACAGTTTTAGTAATATTAATGGCTTGTTTTACTGGATTAGCTTCACAAATATTTATTCCTCTTCCATGGAGTCCGGTTCCTATAACTGCCCAAACCTTTGCTGTTTTGATTTCTGGACTATTTCTTGGAAAAAAATTAGGTCCATTAAGTCAAATTGTTTATATAATCGGAGGAGCTTTGGGTATCGCTTGGTATGGTGAAATGACAAGCGGATTGAGTATATTATTTGGATCAACTGGAGGCTATTTCTTAGGATTCATATTTGCATCTATGTTTATAGGATATCTTTCAGAAAAATATTCTAGGTCTAGAAAATTCAGAAATATGATACCTATAATGTTAATAGCTAACTTTGCATGTATTTATATTCCGGGATTAATTGTTTTAGCTATTTGGTATAACATTAACTTTGGAATTTTACCAGATATGATAAATTTACTTTTAATGGGATTAGTTCCATTTATTATAGGAGATATAGTTAAAACATTTGGAGCAGCTCTTGTTTCAAAAATATTCCTTCCAAAATAGCTATTATTTTAAATAGCTATTATGCTCTTTTATATTACAATTTTGTATTAATTTTATACCTATGAGAAACAATTCTAAAAAAGTAATTAAGCTGAGAGCTCATCATCTTATTTGTTTACAAGGATATCAAGGATATGGATATGATAAATCTTTTAAATTAAACCTTGAAAATATATTAAATGAATTAGAACAAATAAAAGATATTAAGGTAAAAATTTTATCCTCGAATGATGATTTATGTGATTGTTGCCCTCATCTTAAAGAAAACCAGTGCTATCTTGGAATAGAAGAAAGTAATAGAAAAAATCCTTCAAAAAAGGAGATAGAAGAAAGTGATAATAGAATTATTAACATGGATTTAGCTATTTTAGAAAAAACTTCTATCAAAGAAAATAAGGAGTATGGTATTAATAAATTATATGATATTGTAAACAATACATTCCAAACTATAGAGGATATACAAAAAATTTGTGGAAATTGTAGATGGCAAGAACAATGTTTATGGTATCAAAAAAGAGAAAGAGATAGTTAAATAAATATGGATAAATATCAATACCTTTAAATATGAGTTCATTCAAACAATAAAAATGTTGTGATATTTTTTTTCAATTAGTCCCGTAGGGTAGTGGTAATCCTTCTAGGCTTTGGACCCGGAGACGGCGGTTCGACTCCGCTCGGGACTATTATTTTTATGTAAATACTTTTTAATTTTAAATTTAGATGGTTCTTATGAAAAAATTACTTATTATGGGAATCAATACTAGATCTTTAGTAAATTCATCATTCCAATTAGATTATGAAACTTATTCTGTTAGCTATTTTAAAACTTCAGATTTTAAAGATCCTTTTAATGAGAAACATATTTTAGAACAAAAACCTAATGTTTCTTGTGGGTCATTTGAAGAAAATTATAATCATGAACAACTTTTAGAATTATCTCAGGATTGGGTAGATGATGTGGATCATATTATTCTTTCTACTGGTATTTCTCCTAATGATTTTGATAAAAATTCAAAATTTAAAAGTAATAAGAAAAAAATTATTGGAAATAAATATGTTTCTAATATTGAAGATAAATATAAGTTCTATAAAAAAATAAAAAATAAATTTTTAGTTCCCTTAACTTTTAAAATTAGTAGTATTTCTGAAGCTATTGAAATAAACAAACAATATAGCGATAAAGAATTTATTGTGAAGCCTCTTAAAGGTTCTGGGGGATATGGTGTAAACTTTTTAAAGGAGTCATTAGAAAGCAATTTAGATGATGTTGATAATGGAAATAATAATCCATTAATTGTTCAAGAATTTATTGAAGGACCTAGTTTAAGTTCTTCTACACTTTCAAGTAAAGATAAAGTAAAAAATATCATAAATAGTGAAAATATTACTGTTTCTTCAAATAATAATAATAATAATAATAATAATAATAATAATAATAATAATAATATACAGAATAAAAAAAGAAAAAGATTTATTGATTTTAGATATTCAGGAAATATAGTTCCTTTAGATAATTCTAACTACTCTTCCAAAAATATTGAAGAAATGAATAATATTTCAGAAGACTTAATTTATCAGCTTAAATTAATTGGATCTAATGGAGTAGATTTTATATTAAATAAAGAGGATTTATATATTATTGAAGTAAATGCTCGATTTCAAGGAACTTATGAGTGTGTTGAAAATATTTTAGGAATAAATTTATTAGATGCTCATATTAAAGCATGCGCAGGAGAATTAATTCGAGTATCTCATCCCCATAATCATTCAGTGAAAAAAATCATTTATTCTCCTGAAAAGATTAGATTTAAAGGCAAAAACATTATAAATAATCCAAATATATATGATATTCCTTTTAATGATTCAATAATTGAAAAAAATCAACCATTATTAACTATTATTTCCCATAACAAATCTATAAAAGAAAATAAAATTAATATTAGAAATATAAGTAAAAATATAGAAAAAGAAATAATTAAAATGAAAAATATAATTTAAATTAATAATTTAATATTATAATAAAATGTCAATTATATTATTCCTACAAGCATTAAAATAAAAAATATTGTTCCAATCGTTAACAAGGCTGTAGATACAATCATAGCTATTGTAGAGCCTACAAATAACTTAGCTTTATTATCAGGATCTTTGAAATATTGTTGTATAGGGTCTCTTTTCATAATTTACCTTTTATCATAAATAAATAAGAATTTTAAAAACCATTACTTTAAATA
>JAISIQ010000133.1 GCA_031261945.1 Methanobrevibacter sp. | reverse complement strand
CTTGAAACAATAAGACTTTTTGGAGAAAATGTAGCTAAAATAATAGCTAAACTTTCTGATTAAATGATTAATGAAGTGATCTAATGAAAATAGCTATTGCTTCTTCTGATGGAAAGAATGTAAATCTCCATTTTGGAAAAGCAAGTTCATTATATATCTATGATTTTAATGGAGAAACTGCAAATTTCCTTGAAAAAAGAACAGCTATTATAAATAGAGATGAAAAACATCAGTGGAAATCAGTATTAGATAAAATTAAAGATTGTGATATTGTAATTTGTGTTCAAGCTGGTTTTAAATCTAAATTTGGAATTGAAGAAGCTGGTTTAAAATTAGTAGAAGATGAAGGGCCTATTGATGAGGTATTAAATAGCTATATTGAACATTATAAGTTCATGAAAGCTCCTCTTTAAATATTCTCAATAAATTTTTTAGTTTTAAAAACCTTTAAATATGAGTAATTTAAAAGTTATATTAACCTTTATAGGGCGGGTTTTAATCAATTTAAAACTTTTATTTAAACAATTTTTACTAATATTTGGATTGATTCCAATGCACATTATGTAGAATAGCTGATTTAATAGCTAATTCTATCTTATTTTAGTGTTTATATTGTTTTTAGAATTTAATTTTTAAAATAGCTATTCTTATATAATTTATTTTTATGTAATTAATAGTTCAATTGATAATAATTTAGTATAATTTAATATATTTAATATAAATTTAATTTAATAGACTTTAAGGATGTAATATTTATGGCAAAGGCAAAAAGAAGAAGAGCACGTGATACATGGAAAGAAAAATCTTGGTATACTATTAAAACTCCAATAGAGTTTGGGGATAAAGAAATAGGAGATACTCCCTCAAGAGAACCAGATTTTTTAATTGGTAGAGGAGTAGAATTCACTATGAGGGAATTAACTGGTGATTTTTCCAAACAATATATAAAATTGAAGTTTGAAGTTGATAATGTAGCTGGAGATATAGCTAATACTAAATTTACTGGACATAAAGTAACTACTGACTATGTAAGAAGTATGATTAGAAGAGGAACCAGTAGAATAGATACTCATGTTTATATTAAAACAAAAGACGATCATGAAATGAAATTACATGTTTTAGCTATTACTACAAGAAGAGCTAAGTCTTCCCAACAAAAATACATGAGAGAAATAATAACAGACCTCGTTGAAAAAATAGCTAGTGCAAAGAGCTATGAAGATGTAATTGAAACTTCTATTAATGGAAAAATGGCTTCTGAAATTTATCACAGAGCTAAAAAGATTTACCCTCTTAAAAGGGTTGAAATTATTAAAAGCAAAGTCTTAGATTAATTTTAAGATTTTATTTTTTTATCTTTTATCTTTTATCTTTTATCTTTTATTTTTTATTTTTTTCTTGTTTTTCATTTTTCTTATTTTAATTCTACTTACTTCTTATTCTATTTATTCTACTTATTTTTATTCTTATTATTCTTATTCTACTTATTCTTATTCTTCTTATTCCTATTTTTCTCCTTATTCTTATTATTTTTATTATTTTAATTGTATTTGTTTTTATTTTTATTTTTATTCTTATTCTTTTTTTGTTTTATTTTCGAGGTTTTCTAATTCTATGTCAAAATATATATAATGGATATTCCAAATATAATTATGGTGTAGTTTATGGAAGAAGCTTTAATGATAAATTGGGGATATGTTGTTCTGCTGTTTATAGTAGGATTTTTTACTTATCGTCACAAAGCTCTTGATTTATTAGGTTCTGCATTTATGATATTCATGGGCATCATAATTATCTTTTCTGCAGGAGTAAATTGGTTAATTTTGATACTTATCTTCTTAATTTTAAGTCTTCTTGCAACACGCTACAATAAATCATATAAAAGAAGTTTAGGATTATATGAAGGACAAAGAACAGCTAAAAATGTTATTTCAAATGGGATTGTAGCCTTTATCATGGCTGCTTTCGGTGGCTATTATCTTCCTTTTGTTGGGGGTTTCATTGGAGCAATTTCTACAGCAACAGCAGACACGCTGGCAAGTGAAATAGGAATATTACAGCAACCTCGTCTTATTACTACTTTTAAAAAAGTATCTCCTGGAACTGATGGTGCAATATCATTACTTGGAACTGCTGTTGGAATATTCGGGGCAGGAATCATAGGAATATCTGCCTTTTTCCTTGGAATAATTGATAATCCCTTGCTTTCAATTCAAATAGCTGTAATTTCTGGAACGATCGGTTGTTTTATGGATAGTATTCTCGGGGCTGTCCTTGAAAGAAGAAACTATATAAATAACGAACATGTTAATCTTTTAGCTACAATTACTGGAGCTATTATTGGTATTATTTCTACTTTTTAATCTAATTTTTAGGTCTGATTTTAATAATTATTTTAATAGTTTATTTTAATAGTTATTTTTAGCATTTTAATAGCATTTTAATGGTGTTTTAATTGTTTTTTGATTACTTTGTTTAGTTTAACTCATTTTATTACTTTTATTATTAGTATATAAATTATACAATGCCTTTTATATACAATGCATTTTATTATTTTTTAAATTTTAACTTCTTAAGTTTGAAAATTTTTATTTTTATTAATAAAAATTTATATGTTTTAAAATTTAATATTATAAGTATAAAATTAAGTATAAAATTTGATAATAAATTTAATAATAAAATTAATAATAATTTTATTAATAGCATTATTAATAGCATTTCATTGTTAATAGAATTTAATAGTATTAATAATATAATAAAATTAATAATATTAATAATAATATTTAATAAGACTAATAATAAAACTAATAGCAAAAATAATAACAAAACTAATAATAGAATTAATAATAATATTATAATTAGAATTAATAGTAAAATTAGTAATAGTTTAAGGATTAATAAAAAAATAACAGTTATATAATATCATTGTGATAATATGAAAGGAATAATTCTAATAATGGATGGATTAGGGGATCGTCCGCTTAAAGAACTAAATAATAAGACTCCTTTGGAAGGAGCTAATACTCCCTATATGGATAAACTAGCGAAAAACGGTATAAATGGATTAATGGATTCTATTAAGCCAGGAATAATTCCAGGAAGTGATACTGCCCATATTTCTATTTTAGGTTATGATCCTTATAAAGTTTATACTGGAAGAGGTCCATTTGAAGCGTCAGGTGTAGGAATGGACGTAAAACCTGGAGATATAGCTTTTAGATGTAATTTTTCAACAGCCGATGAAAATCAAATCATAACTGACCGTAGAGCTGGAAGAATAAGAGATGGAACAAAGGAAATAATAGCTACCTTAAATGAAATGAAAATAGATGGATATGAAGATGATATTGAAATTCTTTTTAAAGAATCAACTGGCCACAGAGCAGTTTTAGTTTTGAGATCTAAACAAGGCAACAAATCTAATCAAGGCAACCAATCCATCCAAGGACTTTCTGATGCTGTAACTGATAGTGACCCTAAAAAAGAAGGAAAACCTCCAAAAACAGTTAAACCAACAGACGACACAGAAGAAGCAAAGAGAACAGCAGATATATTAAATAAAATAATAGCTAAATCCTATAAACTTCTTAAAGATCACCCAGTCAATAAAGAAAGAATCAAAAATAACGAATCTCCTGCTAATATTATAATTCCAAGAGGGGCTGGAGCAGTTCCAGAAGTTGAACCACTAAATGAAAAATACAACCTTAAATCTGCTTGTATAGCTGAAACTGGCTTAATAATGGGAATAGCTAGGTTCGCAGGAATGGATATCATTGAAGTAGAAGGAGCTACTGGTGGAACTGATACCAATTTAAATAATATTATAGGCACAATAGCTACTGAAATCAAAGGTAAAGATCATAATTTCTTTTTAATTAATATTGATGGTGCAGATGAAGCAGGGCATGATGGAAATGCAGAAGAAAAACTAGAATTCATAGAAAAAGTTGATAAAATTGTAATAAAGAAACTTTTGGATCTTCAAAATGA
>JAISIQ010000121.1 GCA_031261945.1 Methanobrevibacter sp. | reverse complement strand
AATTTAAAGGTGATTTTTATGGAAAATAAAAGTATTATTGGTATTTTGGCCGTTATTTTGGGAATATTGATATTAGTATTTCCTTTTATTAGTGTTGAAGTTCTTTCAATTGCAACAGGTTTAGCTATTCTTCTTTTGGGAATTTTTTGGATTATCAAATCAGTACAATTATGGAGTACTAGTAAAGCTCAAACGGTATGTTATATTATATTAGGACTGTTTGCAATAATTTTGGGAATAATATTAGTAGGTAATATTCCATTCTTTGATGTTGTTATGAGCTTTACTCTCTATATTATAGGATTCTTATTAGTTTTAGGAGGATTAGTAGGTTTACTTACAACTAATGCTACTTTGTCTAAAGGGTCTGGGGCTTTATTCACAATTTTAGGAATTATCATAATAGCATTCGGATATTTATCTTTAACTAATCCGTTGTATATAGCTATTATAATAGCTCTTGCTTTAATTGTAGAAGGCTTAATTTTAATTAAAGGATCATAATACCTATTTCAATAAAAACAATTTATTATAATGATTTATTATTAGTAAATATCTATTGAAAATCTGAAAAACTTTATTAACTTGAATGATATAATATATTGTATTTATCTATATTTTAGTAGATAAAGAGAAAGAATAAGAAAAATATTAGATAATTATTATATAATTGATATATAATTGATTTTATCTATTGGATCTATTATTCTGATTTGTTAAAAATAATTTTAATTAAGAGGTGTTTTTATGGAAAATAAAGCAGTTATAGGGATTTTAGCAATAATATTGGGTATTTTAATATTATTCTTCCCTTTTTCTAGCCAACTTGCATTATCTGTAGTTGTTGGGATTGGAATATTAATATTAGGTATTCATTTATTAGTAGTTGGAGCTAATTTTTGGGTTATAAGTAAAGGAGCATCAATAGCTTATGTAATTCTGGGAATTATATCTATCATTTTAGGTTTCATGTTGTTAGGCAATATATTGCTATTTGATTTGTTATTTGGATTATATTTATATATAGTTGGATTTGTTATGATGGTTGCAGGTATTATAGGATTAGTTTCTCGTGCTGTACCTATAACTAAAGGTTCAGCAGGTATGATGTTAATTTTAGGATTATTAACATTAATTTTAGGAGTATTTGCAATTGAAGATCCATTATATGTAGCTATTATTTTAGGAATTGCTTTGATTATTGATGGTATAGCTATAGCTACTGTGGATAAATTCAAAAATTAATAAATGACATAAAATAAGATGTAACTGAAGAAAAAAGGTAGAATAATAATGGGATAAAAATAGAATAGATTCATATTCAAATTGGAGTGATTTTTAAATTCTATCTTTTTTCTTTATTTTTTATTTTTTTTCTTTCTCTTTTATTTATTACTGTTTCTTTTTATTATTAGTGTTATTATTATTATCACTACTACTATTACTAGCTAGTACTATACTACTACTACTACTACTACTACTACTACTACTACTACTACTGATTACTATTATTACTACTAATTATCTACAAATGCCTTTATACTTTTAGATAATTTAGGACCTATTCCATCAACTTTTTGGAGTTGTTTTTCTGTAACTGGTCTTAAATCTTCTCCAAATGTTTTTATAAGGGACCTAGCTCTTCTTCTACCTAATCTTTTAACTCCAAGTACTAATGGAATTAAATCTTCTCTTACCCCATAATAAAATCGTGCGGATAGGTAATCTAAGTCTTTAGAATAGCTATATTTTCCTAAAACTTCCAGTATATTTTTAAGGAATTTTACTAAAAGTGATGCTTCATAAGCAGAACGTCTTGTTGATGCAGAATAAACATTATAAGCATTTTCAATTTCATATTCATTTCTCTCATCAATCCATTCAATTAAAGTTACTGTAGTTGCTTCTGAATTTCCAATATTTACAGCAAATAATCCTTTTTCTGAGAGTTTTTCTCTTACAGGATCTTTACTTTTTCTACCTTTAAATGATATTAATGGTAAATCAGGAGTTAAAGATAATTGGTAAATTAATTCATTTATATCAATTTCTTCTATCTGGCTTCCATATTCTTTTAATTTAACAGCAGTTTCAACACTATAATTAGATTTAGCTATTAAATTTCCAAAATCAGTAGCTTTTAATCCTTCAGGTGTAGCTTGAATTATTCCATTTTTAAGTAAAAACTCCAATGCTACTTCTATTTCATATTTTAAGCTATCTTCTGCAAAAAAACTCATTGAAGGGTCATTAACCATCTGATATCCATAAAATGTCTTTTTAAAAAAGTCTTGAATTTCATCAGGAGTTTTTGATAAATTTGAAGCTATTTGTGCTATAATTTGTTTATAAATAGCATCTTTGTTTTCTATAAGCTTTGAATTTGTATTTTCTACTTCTCCATTAATATATCTCTCTTGAAGATCATGTGCTTCATCTAATGATTTAGCTACAAGATAAGAAAAACCAGTATCGTCATATTGTGGTCTTCCAGCTCTTCCAGACATTTGTTCATAATCAAAAACAGGAATAGGTTGAGGTCCTTGAGCTGTCCAACGAGTATAATCTCTAATAACAACAGATCTTGAAGGTAAATTAACACCATACATTAAACTTGGAGTAGCAGATATCATTAAAAGATTTCCTGCTCTAAATTCTTCTTCTATTATTTCTTTTTGTTCATTAAATAATCCTGCATGGTGAAATGCAGTTCCATTTTCACAGCTTTCTGCTAATTTTAAACAAGTTGAAGTTGGTCTAGATCCTTTTTTTTCAGGAACCTCAAGAATAGCTTCAGCAACCTTTTTAAACATAGTTTTTTGATCTTTAGTGATTTTTTTACTTATTTTTCCAGCAACATAATTAGCTAAACTTTCTGTAAATCTTCTAGTTGAAACAAAACTAAGAGCTTGTGAATTTTCTTCAATAGCTTTTTCAACGATTTTTACAACAACTTCATTCTTATTACTTGTATTAAACATTTCTGTGTTTAATACTTCTTTATTTAGAGGAACTGGTCTGTAATCGTGTTCTGCTACTTTTGCTTCTAACCATCCTTCAATTTCTTCCATATTTCTAAGAGTAGCGGATAGAGCAACAACTCTTAAATTTGGATTAATAATTTTAGCTCTTGTTATAGCACATTCTAATGTTGGACCTCTTGTATATTCTCCAATCATATGAAATTCATCTATAATTATTGTATCTACTTCGCGTAAAGTATCCCATGAAAATCTAGTTAATGCATCAAATGATTCAAATACCATAATAGTTAAATCAGAAGATCCTGGATGTTTTCCTACTTTTATTCCATGCTTTTCAAATTCTTTAAATTCTTTGACTTTTTCATTTTGAATCGAGATTAATGGAGCTGCATAAATAGCTTTTCCTCCATTTAAAATAGCTTTCAAGGCAGCCATAACACCAAGAACAGTTTTTCCACTTGCAGTAGGAATAGCTATTATATAATTATCTTTATCTTTTAAATATCCAGAATTAATCACGTGTTTTTGAGCAGGATTAAATTCTTTAATATAAGGATAACAATCATTTATTATTTTTTTAAGTTCTTTTGGGAGAGTTTCCATATTATCATTTGTTTTGTAATTTATTATTGTTTATAATGTTTCTATATATCTTTAAATCTTTTCTTTTTTAATTACAGATATCTCAGTTATTTTTGTATGAGGATATTGGCCATTATCATCTTTTTCAACTGCTTTTACCATGTCCCATATTGTTAAAAGCCCAACACTAACTCCAGTAATAGCTTCCATTTCAACACCTGTTTGTCCAAATGTATTTACACTAACAGAACAACGGATATTTGTCTGATTTATTTCAAAATCAACTTCTATTCCAGTAATATTTAAAGGATGACAAAGAGGAATCATATTTGATGTATTTTTAATAGCATTAATAGCTGCAATCTGAGCAGTGGTTAAAACATTTCCTTTTTTTATTTCTTGATTTTGGATCATAGATATTGTTTCTTCTTGGAGTATTATTTTTCCAAAAGCTTCAGCCTTTCTTTTTTGAGGAGTTTTTTCACCAACTTCAACCATATGAACTCCATTTTCTGTTAAATGTGTAAATTCTTTCTTTGTCATTTAATATACCTTTTATTTACCTTTTATCGATTGAGTTTTTTAATAATTGTTTAGTATTTATTATTTTGTATTTATTATTTTGATATGTATTTTTAATAACAATTTTATAAAAGTATTAATTTTATTATTATATTTATTACTATTTATATTTTTCTTATTAATACTAAAACTATAATTAAAATTTTTAAAATATAATTCTTAAATATGATTTTTAGTATGGAATTTTCATTTTTGAGAAATTTTTAGCTCTTTTCCTTGCATTTGACTTGAATTTTTCTCTTAGCTCTTTATCTGATAAAATTAAATTAATAGCTTTTGCTAAATCATTAACATCATTTGGCTTGACTAATAGTCCTACTTCTTCTGTTATTATTTCTTTTATTCCTCCAATATTAGTTCCAATAACTGGTTTTTCACAAGCTAATGCTTCAAGAAGAACCAAACCAAAACTTTCATTAGAAGAAGGTAAAACTAATAAATCTGCACTTGGAATTATGTCTTCAATATTATCTCGTGAGCCAGTAAATATTATATCGTCTGGTTTATTTTTTGAATCAGTTGCAATAGTTTTTAAATTATCAAAAAATGCTCCATCTCCTACTATTACTAATGTTGAAGCTGTTGATATTTGTTCTTTTGCTTTTATTAATATATCTACATTTTTTCTATTAGTTAAATTTCCAACATATAATATAATAGCTTTGTCTATAGGTATATCAAAGTCTCTTTTTAGCTCTTTTTTAAATTTATAATCATTATTAGGTTTGAATTTATCAATATCTATGGCATTCCAATGAATTTTGACTTTTGAATCTAAGTTAGGAATAGCTATATTTAATAGTTCTTCTTTTAATGATTCACTCACAACTAAAATCACATCAGCGTGCTTTAAAACAAATTTTATAATTGGTCTCATGAATTTATATTTTGGATATAAATATGAAATATCTGAACCATGAGAAGTCACATAAACTTTCTTTTTTGTAAAAATTCCTCCTAAAACAGCTACAAGTCCAGCAGGAAATAAATAATGCCCATGAATAATATCAATATCATATTTTCTAACAATACTAATTAGTTTCATTGTTCCAAATATAAGGAAAAATAAGCTTCTAAGTCCAGCTATATTTGGCCCCCATGTACTAAATACATGAATTTTTTCATTATTTTTATCATTTTCATTATCTTCAGTATTTTTATTTTCAGTATTCTTATTATTTATACTATTTTTAATAGCTTTATGAGGATATGTAACTACAAAAACCTCAGCACCGTTTTTCACAAGTTCTTTAGATAAATTGTGAATGTGAGTTCCAACACCTCCTATATGGGGCGGAAACTGACCAATCATAGCTATTTTCATTTTATTCACTTTCTTATATTGTTATAGTCTATATAATAAAAATCATTGTAATTTTGATAAACTATTT
>JAISIQ010000066.1 GCA_031261945.1 Methanobrevibacter sp. | reverse complement strand
TACTAGTGATCCTATGTGGGATTCAATGTTATGGGTAAAAGCAAATACTACTAATGATACAGTTGTTACATCTTGGTGGGATTTTGGTTATCTATTTGAAATAGCTGGAGAAAGACGTGTTACTTTTGATGGGGGTTCTCAGAATACTCCGAGGGCATTTTGGGTAGGTAAAGCAATGACAGAAGATAATCCAGATCTGTCGGCAGGTATATTTGAAATGCTAGCTTCTAGTGGTGATGAAGGTTATTATACTTTAGATAATTATACAAATGACACAGGGAAATCTGTTGAAATACTTGAAAAAACATTACCTGTTTCAAGAGATGAAGCAAAAACTATAATGACTGGGGATTATAATTTAAGCTCAACTCAAGCAGATGATGTATTACAATATACTCATCCAGCAAATGCAACTCCTGTTGTATTTGTAGCTAGTTCTGATTTGCTTCAAAAAGCAGGTTGGTGGTCTTACTTTGGTACATGGGACTTTAAAATACAAAATAGTTCAGGATACCAATATCTTGTCTCACAAGAGGCAGTTGAATTAGAGAAAATTAATTCGACTACTGCTCAAGCTAATATAACTAATTCAGAGGAACAAAATATACTTTTCCAGACAGTGCTTACTAAAGATCTTGAGACTAATAATACTACTGCAACGGTCAAAACAGTTTATGAAAATGGTAGTCAAGTTATAGATCAAAATGGAACTCCTTACAACCCATTCACTCTATACAATAGAATGATTATAGATGATGGCTATGTGGTTGTAAATGAAACTGTAAATGAGTCTGGAAATTTCACTTTACTTATTATAGGTAATAATAATACTTATAATTCTATTTTAATGAGTAAAGAATTAGAAAATTCATTATTTACAAGACTATTTATATTAGGTGGATTTGGTCAAGATAGATTTGAATTAGTTAATATGGAACCTGGTGTCTCATTGTGGAAAATTATACCAAAATCTTAATGAAATAAAAATAAGTTGAAACAATATTTTAAAATTCATGAATATGGTATATGAACTATTTAAATAGCTAATCACGCAAATAATAGCTTATTAAGTAGTTTAATCAAATAAATTAATAGCTGTATTCATGAATATTTTATATTTCATATTTTACTTCAATGTTTTATTTAAACTAGTGATTTTGATGAATAATTTTCATTAAGCTTATATATTAAGTTTATATTAAGTTTATATTATAGTTTTATTAGTTATAGTGGCATTGTTTTATATTTGTGTTAATTTTAATTAATTTAATAATTTTAAGTGAGTTTTATGGATATTGATGACAAAATAAAGAAGATTGAAGAAGAAATTCAAAAAACTCCTTATAATAAAAATACTTCTCATCATATTGGCAAGCTTAAAGCTAAAATATCAAAATTGAAAGAAGAATCTTTACAAAGAAAAAGTTCTGGAACAAAAGGCAAAGGTTTTCATGTAAAAAAAAGTGGAGATTCAACAGCTGTTTTAGTAGGATTTCCTTCAGTTGGTAAATCCACTCTTTTAAATGAATTAACTAATGCAAAATCTAAAGTTGGAGCTTATCAGTTTACAACATTAGATATTATTCCCGGAATCATGGAATATCGTGGAGCTAAAATTCAAATTTTTGATATTCCTGGAATCATAACTGGGGCTTCTGGAGGAAAAGGTAGAGGAAGAGAAATTCTTTCAGTAGCTAGAACAGCTGATTTAATCATTATTGTTCTAGATGTTTTTAATCCTCAACACTTAGATATTATTTTAAGAGAACTTCGTGATATTGGAATTAGGCCTAATGAAAAAGAGCCTGATGTAACTGTAAGACGAAAAAAACTTGGAGGAGTTCAAGTATCTTCAACAACAGAACTTACACAATTAGATGAAGAAACAATAAGGTCTATAATTAATGAATATGGTATGCATAATGCAGAAGTTTTGATTAGGGGAGATATTAGTATGGATCAATTAATTGATTCATTGGAATCTAATCGGGCATATGTTCCAGCTATTGTTCTTTTAAATAAAGTTGATTTAGTGGATAATAGCTATTTAGAAGAATTAAGAAAAACAATTCCTGATTTTATTCCTATTTCTGCTGATAAAAAGCAAAATATAGATTATTTAAAAGATCAAATATTTGAAAAACTTGATTTAATTCGAATTTATTTAAAGCCACAAGGCAAAAAAGCAGATTATGAAGAACCTCTTATTATAAAAAAAGGATCTTCTGTTTTAGATGTTTGTGGAAAATTACACAGGGAATTTGTAAAAAAGTTCCGTCATGGAAAAATATGGGGAAGTTCTGTGAAGTTTCCAGGTCAAAAAATTGGTCCAGATCATGTTTTAGAAGATAAAGATGTTTTAAGAATTATTCTTAGAAAATAGCTATTAGTTACAAGTGATATAATGAATAAAGCTATTTTTATAACAGGAACTCCTGGAGTGGGTAAAACCACAATAGCTATTGCTCTTAATGATTATTTATCTGATAATTTCAATACAAAACTTATAAAAATCAATGAATTAGCTATCGAAAATAGCTTAACTGATGGAAAAGATCCTGAAAAGGATTATGAGATTGTTAATATTGATAAATTAAATAAAAAGCTTAATGAAGATCTTGATTCCTTTTTTTCTAATGATAAAAGAGATAAGTTCAACAAAATACCTAAGCAGGATAAAATAGCTATTGTTGAAGGCCATCTTTCTCATTTTTGTAAAGGGTCTGATAAAGTCATTGTACTTAGATTAGATCCGAAAATACTTGAAAATAGACTTAAATCTCGAAATTATACAAAATCTAAGATTAATGAAAATTTAGAAGCAGAAGCTTTAGGTGTTTGTTCTGTTGAGTCTTTTGAAATTCATAATGAAAAAGCTAATGAAGTTGATACTACTGATTTAAGTGTTGATGAAGTAATAGCTATTCTAAATGATGTTATTTTTGATAAAAAACATTATTCTATTGGTGAAGTTGATTTTATGTCTTGGATTTTGGATTAATTCTTTTTGTTTTTTTATTTCTTAAATTAATATTAATTTTAGATATATTAAAAGTGTTATTAATATAGTTATTAATATAAAAATAATTATAATAATTATAAAAATCATAGTAATTATAAAGAATTATAAAAAATATAAAAATATTTAAAAATATTATAATAAAAATATTATTAATATATAAATTTAAAATTTAATAAAATTATAAATTTTCTACTTGACTTGGTTTTAGTTTTGATAGAACTTTTTGATCAAACTTTTTTTTAAAAGTTTGATTTTATATTAAGTAAATTTCATTGATATTTTTATTAATATTTTATTAAAATAGAAAAACTTTATAAACCTAAAAAAACAAAATTTGGTTATTGTTCTTCTTGTACCTTAAATGGTGAAGGCTAACTTTTAGGATATTGTTTTAAATTACTTAAATCTTATCATATTCGCGATATTAATATTACATTCTATTTTAATAGTTTGTTTTCTAATTTATGAGGTTTATGGATCTATAATCTTCATAAAATCCACGAGGTCTAAGTTTGAGAAGAGGAAGACGCCCTAAATGGATGATTGAAATAGCTAAAGAACGTATGGATATTCTTTTTTCCCTAGCTCAAAAAGAATATGACAACAAGAATAATAGCTGTACTAATAATCCTCAAAGGGCAAATGAAAGAGTTAATGAAAGTTCAGCTAATGAAAGGCCAAATAGATATGTAGAATTGGCTTTAAAAATATCTAAGAAGTATAATACAAGTATTCCTCTTAAATGGAAGCGTAGATATTGTAAAAGCTGCCATAAATTCTTACAACCTGGAATCAACTCTAAAATTAGACTTTCAAATAATCAAGTGAATATTAAATGCTTAGAATGTAATCATATATTACATATCCCTTACAAGAAGGAACAAAAATTAAAAAGGAGAGCTAAAATTGAGTCTTACACTATCAAAAAAAGAAATCATGAATAGAGCTCTTCAAGCTATGACAATAAATATTGGAAAAGCTGGAATAAATGATAATGTAATTGAAGAAATTAAACGCCAGCTTAAGTCAAAAGAAGTTGTTAAGCTTCGATTCGCTAAGAATATAGCAAATGAAAAAGAATCTTATCTTGATGGCATAATTAAGGATACAAGATCTAAACTTGTTGATTTAAGAGGCAATGTTGCTATTATTTACAAGAAAAAACCTTAAAAAATTAATTTAAGAAACTAACTTAAGAAAGTAACTTAAGAAAAAAATAACTAAGAACTTTTAACTTAAGAAAATTAACTTAATTTAATTTAAATTTAACTAAAATGTTTAAATTTATCAGAATACTGTTAAAACTTATTTAATATTATATTGGAGAATTAATATGACTACTGTATATGATGTACCTGCAGATTTATTAATAAATCAAGTTGCAAAAGATTTAAATGAGGATAATGATAAAATTACTCCTCCAGAATGGACTACTCTTGTGAAAACAGGAGTTCACAAAGAAAGAAAACCAGAAAACCAAGATTGGTGGTATACAAGATGCGCTTCTATTTTAAGAAGAGTTTACATTGATGGACCAGTTGGAATAAATTCCTTAAGAACCTTCTATGGTGGAAAAAAAGACAGAGGCGTAACTCCTGAAACTTTCAGAAAAGGTAGTGGAGCTATTGTTAGAGGAGCTTTACACCAATTAGAAGATGCTGGATTTATACAAAAAGTAGACGCTGGCAGAATAATTACCCCTCAAGGAAAATCTTTCCTTGATAAAACTTCTGGAGAATTAATAAAAGATATTCCAGAACTTGAAAAATATTAATTATAAAGATAAATATTATAATATTAATTGATAAAATAATATCTTATAGAATAGCTTATAGATAATAATAGCTTAGTTTAATAAATAACTCAGTTATTAAAATTGGAGGCCATAATATGAGTGATCTTGATGAATTGCGCCGTAAAAGGATGGAAGAGTTACAGCGACAAGCTGCAGCAGGAAACCAACAACAAGCGCAACAACAGATGCAACAGCAACAAATGCAACAAGAGATGGAGGCTCAAAAAAAGCAAATTATGATGCAGATTTTGACTCCTGAAGCTCGAAGTAGGTTAGCCAATCTCAGATTAACTAAACCAGAGTTTGTAGATCAGATTGAAATTCAGCTAATCCAATTGGCTCAAACTGGAAGAGTTCAAAATAAAATAACTGAAGAACAATTAAAAACTTTACTTAAACAGTTATCTGGTCAAAAAAGAGAAATAAATATTACTCGTAAATAATTTTATATAAAATTTACTAAAATTAATTACTAGAATTAAAATAAAAATCAAAATAAAAAATTAAGATGAAAGCTTGTGTTTTATATAGTGGTGGAAAAGATAGTTCATTAATAGCTATTCTTCTTAAAAGAATGGGGTTTGATGTTGAGTTAAGAACAGCTAATTTTGGAGTTTATGAATCATATATTCCTGCTTCATTATCAGCAAAATCACTTAATTTTCCTCACAGGGCTTTTGAAATTAATAAAAATATTTTAAATAATGCAATAGATATTATATTGAAAGATGGATTTCCAAATAATGGAATTAGTTATCTACATAAAGAAGTTATTGAAGAAATAGCTAAATCAAATAGCTATAAAGTTATAGCTGATGGAACTCGTCGAGATGATAAAACTCCAAAACTTAATAAAAATGAAATTAGAAGTTTAGAGGATCGTTATAATATTCAATATATTAATTTAGATAGTTTTGGATACAAAACCATCGAATTTCTTGTTTCAAATCTTTTTGAAATTATTCATGAAAAAAGTAACAAAGAAAATAGCTCTGATTATGAAGTTGAAATTAGAACTTTGATAGATAAGGAATATAATAAAAATTCAGAAGATTTATTCCCAGAACATTATCAAACAAGAGTTGTTGGACTAAAAAATAAAAATTAGCTATTAAATTAGTATCAAATTAGCATCAAATTAACTTTAATAAATATGGTGGAAAAATGAGTAGAAATAAACCATTAGCAAAAAAATTAAGGCTTGCAAAAGCTAACAAACAAAATAGAAGAGTCCCTATATGGGCTTATGCGAAAACTAAACGTCAATTAAAATATAGGCCTAAACCAAGACATTGGAGAAGAAATAACCTTAAAGTTTAGGTTGATTTAGAGTTGAGTATCATGGAAAGAACTTATACAATACCTCTTAGAGATGTTAAGAATGTACCAAGAACAATCAGAGCTTCTAAAGCTATTAGATCTGTTCAAGAATTCTTACAAAAGCACATGAAAGCTGATGAAATTAAACTTGATGCTTCTGTAAATGAAAAAATATGGGAAAGAGGAATCCAAAAAATTCCTTCTAAAATAAAAGTTAAAGCTACTAAAGATAAAGATGGAATTGTTGAAGCAACTTTAGCTGAATAATCTTCAGCTAGTTAATTCATTATTGCTATTATCATTATTGATTTCCCAAAAATTGTGGAAAAGAAAATGCTTAAAAGAATAAATCTCACAGGAAACCCAAATTTAGGAGTTTATATTGCTGTAACAGATGAAATAGCTATCGTTCCTTTTAATCTTCCTGAAATAATGGAAAATGATATAAAAGAAGCTTTAGATGTCGATATTATTAGGACTACAATAGCTGGAAGTAATCTTAGCGGAGCTTTGACTGTTGGAAATTCTAATGGCTTAGTACTATCTCCATTTACAACTGATAAAGAAATAGAATTGTTAAAATCAAATGGATTAAATATAGCAGTATTAAATGATAAATATACTGCAATAGGTAATATAATTGCTGTAAATGATAATGGAGGAATAGCTAGTCCTCTTATCTCTGAAAAATCAGTTAATATAATTGAAGAGACTTTAGATATTGATATTAAGAAATCTAATATAGCTGGTTTTAGTATAATTGGATCTTTAGCAGTAGTAACTAATAAAGGAGCTCTTTTGCATAGAGAGACTTCTACACAAGAATTAGAACTTGTTGAAAAAGTTTTCAAAGTTGATGCAGATATTGGAACTGTTGGAAAAGGAATAGCTCTTGTTGGAGCTTGTTCAATAGCTAATTCTCAAGGAGCTATTGTTCCTGAAGAAAGTACTGGTCCTGAAATGGTAAGAGTTGAAGAAGCATTAGGTTTTCTTGATGATGTTTAAATACATCAAATTTATAATTTATAATAAAATTTACAATTAAAAATAAATTTATAACTAAATTTACAACTAAATTTATAATTAAATTTATAATTAAACAAGTTAAGTGATAAAATGAAAACAAAAATATATAGAATTCATGGAAGATTCACAATGGGTGATGAAACCCAAGTATTTACTAAAGAACTTAAAAGTATTGATGAAAATGATGTTCGTGAGAAGATCTATTCTGAGTTTGGAAGTAAACATGGAATAAATAGAAATCAAATTAATATTAAAGAAATTAAAGAGATCACAGCTGATGAAGTAAATGATCCTTTAATAAAAGCATTATTATAATTACTAATTTATATAATCATATTTTAAGGATAGGGTATTATGGAAGATCAGCAAAGATTAGAAGAAATGATAAATGAGCTTAATATGTATAAAAGCCAAGCTGAAATGTTACAGCAACAAGTAGAAGCAATTCAGGGCTCAATAGCTGAAGTTGAAATTTTAGAATCTACACTTGAAGATATGAAGGATAAAGATTCTTTAGAAACTTTAGTTCCTGTTGGTGCTGGTTCTTTCATGAATGCTGAAATTAAAAAAACTGATGAAGTTATTATGAGTGTTGGTGCAGGAGTAGCTATTACTAAATCTATTGAAGATGCTAAAAAAACAATAGCTTCTCAAAAAGAAGAATTAAATGAAAGTTTAGACAAAATGTTAGAAAACTTGCAAAAAATTAGCCAAATAATTACTCAACTTTCTCCTCAAGCTGAAGAGCTAATGCAGAAAGTTCAACTTGCTGGAGGAATGCAACAACCTCAATAAGTTTATTAATAGCTAATTTTAATTAATAGCTATTGATTTAATTATTTTTATTTTTTTATTTAATTTTTACTTAATATTTTAATAATTTTAATAGATACTAATAATAATTATAATATTTATTTATATTTTATCCATATTTTTATTTCTATTGATTTTTATAAGAAGGTAATGACATTGTTTGATTCTATAAGAAAAAAATTTGCTGAAGCTACTGGAAAATTAACTAAAAAAGTTTCTGCTGAAGCTGAAGAAGAAGGAAATATTAAAAATATCGAATCTTCTGATTCTATTGAGAAAGAAGTAGAAATAGCTGAAAAAAAGGAAAAACAAGACTCATCAGACATACAAGACACACAAGATACACAAGACATACAAGATATACAAGATATGCAGCAAGATAAGGGCGATAAAGAAGATAAAAAAGAAAAAAAGAAGGGTTCTGGATTTTTATCTTTTATTAAAGAAAAAACAATTTCAGAAAAAGACATAGATGAAATTCTGTGGGAATTAGAACTTTCTCTTTTAGAAAGTGATGTAGCTATTGATGTTGCAAATGCTGTTGTAGAATCTCTTAAAGAAGATCTTGTTGGTCAAAAAATAAAAAGAAGTAAAGATATTGAAGATTTTACTTACGACTCTCTTAAAAAAGCTGTTTCTAAAATAATTTCTGTTGATGGAAAAACCATGACTGAAATGATTGAAGAAAAGAAATCTAAAGGAGAACCTCTTGTTGTAATGTTTGTAGGGATTAATGGAACAGGAAAGACAACTACCATAGCTAAAATAGCTAATTTCTACATGAAAAAAGGTTATACTCCAGTAATAGCTGCTTCTGATACATTTAGGGCAGGAGCTATTGAACAATTAACTCATCATACTGATAATTTAAATGTAAAAATAATAAAACATCAAAAAGGATCAGATCCTGCAGCTGTTGCATTTGATGCAGTTGAACATGCAAAAGCAAAAGGTAAAGAACTAGTTTTAGTTGATACAGCTGGAAGAATGCAAACTAATACTAATTTAATGGATGAAATGAAGAAAATAAAAAGAGTTTCTAAACCAGATATCGTTGTTTTTGTTGGTGATGCATTAACTGGAAATGATGCTGTTGAACAAGCTACAAAATTCAATGATGCAATTGATATTGATGGAATAATTCTCACTAAAGCTGATGCTGATTCTAAAGGTGGAGCATCACTTTCAATTGGTCATGTTATTGGTAAACCTATTATGTTTTTAGGTGTTGGTCAAGGTTATGATGATATAAAAGAATATGATCCTGATTGGATGTTAGAACAAATTTTTAGTTAATTCAACCATTTATTTTTTTTATTAATTTTATTAAATAGCTATTTTTGTTTGTCTATTTTTAGTCATTGTATGCTATTTGCATACAATATTGTTGTTTTGTTTTATTTTTCATTATATTATATGATTCTTAATATATTATCCTCTTTCACTTAATAGATCTCCACCTACACCAATATTTTCGCTTTTATTTTCTTTTAATATTATTGTTACAGCGGTTTCTGGAAGATCATATGCTTCAGCTGTTATTTTTGTTAGTTCTTTTACATATTTTCTTTTTTTATCTAAAGCTAATTTATTTGATTCAACAATTATTACTGGCATTTTTTCATCTCCTTAGTATTTTCAATACGAAAATTTTATATTTTTTAGTATTTTTAATATACATATAATTATTATATTAGTTATGATATAATTTTATATTAAAATTATTAATATTATTAATATTATTAAGATTATTAAGATATTATTAATAATTATTAAGAATTCATTAAAATAATTAATAAAAATAAGAACATTAATCAAATATTAAATTAAAAGTTATATTGTTAGTATTTTTAGTAGTATTTATGGTAATTTTATTAATATTTTTAGTTTTAGTTTTATAAT
>JAISIQ010000032.1 GCA_031261945.1 Methanobrevibacter sp. | reverse complement strand
ACTTCCAAAAACCACAAGTGGGAAGATAAGAAGAGCTGAAATTAGAAATAAAGATAAAAATAATTTTAAAAATTAATAAAACTTAATTAATGTAATCATTAATCAATAATATTAATATTATGAATATTATGAACCATAATATTATAACTAAATATAAATTATAATAACAACAATATAAACATAATAACAACAATACAACTAATAAAAAAATATAATTAGCAATTAAAAGGAGGAAGAAATGACAAAATCTAAATCAAAACCACAACCATATCCCATAATATATAAAAATGAATGTAAAGCTTGTGAAAGATGTATTATTGGATGTAAGCAGGAAGCTCTTAAATTAAGTGAAGATATTAATGACCATGGTTATCATTATGTAAAATATACAGGAGAAAACTGTAATGGTTGTGGAGACTGTTATTATACATGTCCTGAGCCTTTAGCTATTGAAGTGCATATTCCTAAAAAGAAAAAATCTGAAAAGAAATCTGGAAAAAATCCAAATCTGGAGATGAGATAGATGGTTAGCCATATGGTAAAAGGAAATACAGCAGTTATTGTTGGAGCCATGTATGCAGGATGTGATTGCTTTTTTGGATACCCCATAACTCCTGCAAGTGAAATATTACAGGAAGCATCAAAATATTTTCCAATGGTAGGAAGAACATTTGTTCAAGCTGAAAGTGAAGAAGCAGCTATTAATATGGTATATGGAGGGGCTTCAACAGGCCATAGAGTCATGACAGCTTCATCAGGTCCAGGAATTAGTTTAAAACAAGAAGGAATTACATTTTTAGCAGGAGCAGATCTTCCAGCAGTTATTGTAGATATTATGAGAGCAGGACCCGGACTTGGGAACATAGGTCCAGAACAAGGAGATTACAATCAAATTGTCAAAGGAGGAGGTCATGGAAACTATAAAAATATTGTTTTAGCCCCTAATAGTGTTCAAGAAATGTGTGACTTAACTGCATCTGCTTTTAATATAGCAGACAAATATAGGGCACCAGTAGTTGTTTTAGCTGATGCAGTTCTTGGACAAATGGCTGAACCTCTCAAATTTCCAGAAATAGCTATTGACCATAAACCTGATAATAGCTGGGCAGTAAGAGGAAACAAAGAAACAATGAAAAACCTAGTTACTTCAATATATTTAGATTTCAATCAATTAGAAGATTTTAATATAAAACTTCAAGAAAAATATGAAACTATAAAAGAAAATGAAGTTGATTATGAAGAATATTTAATTGAAGGAGAATTTGAAGGCAAGAAAATTGAAGATGCTGAAATTGTTATTGTAGCTTATGGAATTAGTAGTAGATTAGCAAGAACAGCTATTGATCTTGCAAGAAAAAAAGGTGTTAAAGTAGGATTATTTAGACCAATTACATTATCCCCTTTCCCAAATAAGAGACTTTTAAAATTAGCAAATAAAGGCTGTAAATTCATATCAGTTGAAATGAGTAATGGACAAATGTTAGAAGATATTAAGTTAGCTACAAAATGTAAAGACATAGATTTAGTAAATCGTATGGGTGGAAACTTAATTGAAGTTAAAGATATTTTAGAGAAAATATATGAAATAGCTAATTATAAAGAGAAATTTGATGATGATTTAAAAGATATTAAACATAAAAACATTGAAAATCTATCAAAAGATGAAAAATATGATGGATTTGAAGATGAAGAAGTTGATGAAGAAAGATTTATGAATATAATTGATTGATGAGGAGGTGTTAAAATAAAAACAAATAAACAAAAGGATTTAAACATTAAAACCAATGAAGAATATGAAATGAAAGTTCTCAAAAAACCAAAATCAATTTATGACATCTTTGAAAGAAAAGGTGGAAATGCACCAAAATTAACTCATTATTGTGCTGGATGTGGGCATGGAATTATACATAAACTTATTGGAGAAGTAATGGATGAATTAGAAATTCAAGAAAGATCTGTTATGATTTCTCCAGTGGGTTGTGCTGTTTTTGCATACTATTATTTTAATTGTGGTAATGTTCAAACAGCTCATGGAAGAGCACCTGCAGTAGGAACAGCTATTTCCAGAGCTGAGAAAAATTCAATAGTTATGTCTTATCAAGGAGATGGGGATTTAGCTTCAATTGGTTTAAATGAAACAATGCAATCAGCTAATCGTGGAGAAAAATTAGCTGTTTTTTTTGTTAATAACACAGTTTATGGAATGACCGGAGGGCAAATGGCACCTACTACACTCATTGGAGAGAAAACTATAACCTCACAAACTGGAAGAGATCCTCTTTATGCTGGTTATCCTATGCATATGTGTGAATTACTTGATAATTTAGAAGCACCTGTATTCATTGAAAGAGTGTCTTTAGCTACTCCTAAATCAATTAGAAAAGCGAAAATAGCTATTAAAAAAGCTTTAAAAATCCAAAAAGAAGGAAAAGGATATACCTTTGTTGAATTTTTATCACCATGTCCAACTAATTTAAAAATGGATGCTGAAAAATCCAAAGAATTTATTATAAATCAAATGGAAAAAGAATTTCCTATTAAAAGATTTAGAGATAAATCTAAAGAAGTTGAAGCTATTATAAGAAATAAAAGTGATTTTTCGATAGAAAATCTTGATAAAATTTTTGGAATAGATCGTAGTAGTGATATGGAACCAGTGAAAGATCCTAATTACAATATTACTAATATTAAAATAGCTGGATTTGGAGGACAAGGAGTTTTAAGTGCAGGACTTACTCTTGCTCAAGCAGCTTGTGCAGAGAAGAAGTTTGTTTCTTGGTATCCTGCATATGGACCAGAACAAAGAGGAGGAACAGCTAATTGTTCTGTTGTAATAGCTGGTGAAACAATTGGATCCCCTGTAGTTGATAGGCCTGATGTTTTAATAGCTCTTAATAGACCAGCTCTTGAGAGGTTTGCAGTTGAAGTTAAAAAAAGAGGAACTATTTTTTATGATTCCCGTGTTGGTGACTTTGATTGTCCTGAAGGAGTTAGATGTATTTCAGTTCCTGTTTATGAAATAGCTAATAGCCAAGGAGTTCCAAAAGCTATTAATACGGCCATGTTAGGAGTTTTAATGGAATTTGGAAAACAATCCAACAATGTATTATCGAATGAATCATTTTACCAAGGAATAACTGAAACATTTATATCAAAACCAAAATTAATTGATAAAAACATTGAAATATTAGAAGCTGGAGCAGAATGGGCTAAAAAAAATCTAAATATCAAATCTAAAAATAAAAACAAAATATAATAAAATAAATAAAATAAATAAAAGAAATGAATAAAAGAAATGAATAAATAAATTTTACAAATATTATAAAAGAATAACAAATATAACTAAAAATATAACTAAAAATAGTGATTAAATGGCTTATAAAGAATTTACAGAAAAATTCCTTAATAAAAATAATATTTCTATAGGAGATTTAGTATTATTAGAAAAAGATGATGTTTCTTATGAAGGAATATTATTAGATAGATCTGAAGATGCTGATGATAATTATATTGTATTAAAATTAGATAATGGTTATAATATTGGAATTAATATTTCAAATAGTAATAC
>JAISIQ010000164.1 GCA_031261945.1 Methanobrevibacter sp. | reverse complement strand
CTATTATTACTATTAATTATAATAGTAATAATAGTAGTAATAAAATTAATAAAGACAAACTGTATGCAAATTGTATGCAATAAAAACAAAAAAAGAATTAAAATAATTTAAATAATTTAAAATGAGTTGAAATTAATTAAAATAGATAAAATAGATAAAATAATTAAAATAAATTAAACTTAATCAATATGGATTTAAATAGCTAAAAATAAATATAATAGCTATTATCCTTTAAACATAGTTTTTAGTCGTTGCACAGTATCTATATCATGAAGACCTTTGTCTTCTCGAATTCTTTTTACAACTGGGAAACGTAGAGAGTATCCTGCTTGATATTCTGGACTTTTTACAATTTCACTATAAGCTATTTCGAGAATAATTCGTGGTTCGACCTCAATTTTAGTTCCTTTTTCTACAACTTTATATTTATTCATAAGGTCGGTAAGTTTTGCTAATGTTTCATCATCTAAACCAGTAGCTACATAAGCAAGAGTTTTTAATTCATTGTCTTCTTCATCATTAAGAGCTACTAAATAAGAGCCAATGAAATGAGCTCTTTTTCCAACTCCATAAGTTCCTCCAATAACTACAACATCTAAAGTTTCGGGTTCTGCTTTGAATTTTAACATTTTTTTGCCACGAATTCCAGGAATATATGGTTCATTTGGATTTTTAATCATAATTCCTTCATTACCTTCAGCTATTGCTTTATTAAATAGTTTTTGGGCATCATCGAGGTTATTTTCATCTATTTTAGCCATTTCACTAAGATGGATTTTTCCTGAAGTAGTAACTATATTTTCTAAAATCTCTCTTCGTTTATATAATGGTTCATCAAGTGTTGTTTCTTTGAAATAAAGAATATCAAAAAGATATAAATTTAATGGAGTATTTTTAACAGCTTGATCTATATTATATTTTCTTCTAACTCTTTGAAGAATATATTGGAAAGAAATTGGCTTTCCATCTTTTGTAGCTATCATTTCTCCTTCAGCTATGAAATCTTCATTTGGAAAGGCTTCTTTTATATAATCTACCATCTCTGGAATAGCTTTTGTAATATTTTCTAAACGTCTAGTAAATATATTAAGTTCATTTCCTTTTTTATGGATTTGAACACGAATTCCATCGTATTTTACCTCACAAATAGCTGAACCCATTTCACAAATACTATTTTTTATTCCATCAGCTAATTGAGCAAGCATTGGTTTAACAGGTTTTCCAGGAGTAAGACTTAATTCTTTTAGTCCAACTTCGCCTTGGTCTTTAGCTACTTTAGCTACTAACCCTAAATCGTTAGTTAGCATATGAGCTCTTTCTGTTACTGATTTTTCAATATTAAATGCTTTTGAAATAGCATCTCGAATTATTCCTTCACCAACACCAATTCTAAGCTCTTCAATAATGATTCTAGTTATGTATTTAGCTTCTGTTCCACTTGCTGAGGATAATAACTCTAAAACAATAGCTATTTTTCTTGAAGTTGATCTATTTCCAGAAACTGTAGCTATTTTTCTTAAATGTTTGAAAACAAAGTCAATAGTCAGTGCTTGTGAGAAAAAAGTTGTTTGGGCTTTTTTTAAGTAGAGTTTTTCAGCCGCAGCTCCAATATCTCCTTGTTCTCTTACTTGATCTTCTACATCAGCTATTGAAACTCCAATAACATCCGCTATTGCTTTCATTATTAATTTTTCACCAAGTCCTTGTTCTTCTTCACTCCAAGAAGGAAAAACAAGACCTAATGACATTAAAACAACTTGTGGAAGTGTTTCATCATCTACTTTTTCAAAAAAAGCTGCTAATATATCTGTTTTTTCTAAACGTTTGGTAGTTGCACTTAAACTTTCAAATACATCTACTAATTCTTGATATTTCATATTTTCGCACTAATACTTAGAAATACCTATTTCTATTAGAATAGCTCTATTAGCATAGCTATTTTTTTATGAGCATAGCTATTTTTTGAGGAATGTCTGTTTAAATTAGTTCCTCGAATCGTTCTGCCGATGCTTTACATATTGGACATTTAACTGGAGGATTTTCTTTACCACAGAGATATCCACAGACTTTGCATCTCCATATAGGAACTTTAAATTTACATCCTTCTTTTTCTTTTGGAGAGGATTTATTTTCTAGTTCTTTTTCTGATTTTAAAGTTTTTATTCTTCTATCTGGTATTGATTGTAGCTCTTTTTTACCATTTAAAACATCTTCAGTAACATAAAGTGCACAAAAACAAGCTCCATAGTCACTTAAATCATCATCTCTATAATTACAAGGACATATCATATCTAAGTCTTTTTCTTCATTACCTGAAGCTAATCTACATGGACAAGCAGCATAACCATATCTCTCAATATTTTTATTAATTCCATCTAATAAAGAATCAACAAATTCTTTATCATCACTAATATGATAACCAGATTCTTCAGCTTCTTTTTTTAAATTATCATAAGAACTAAAATCACTCATAAAAGCATCTCCTTTAGTAATATAATGGGAAAAAGAAATGGGGAGAAATAATAAGATATAAAATTAATAAATAGCTATTAAATAGCTACTAAATAATTATTAAATAGCTATTTATTCAGATAGCTATTTATTCAAATTTATCTTTAATTTCTGCTTCTTTAAAACCAATTATTATATCTTCTCCGTTGTTAATAACAATGGTTGGGAATGAAATGTCTTTATTCCATTTTTCAAGTTCAGTCATTACTTCTTGTCTTTCTTCGCCACTTGTTAAATCAACATAAACATAATCATATTCTACATTTAGTTCTTCAAGTAACATTCTTGTTTTCTTACACCATTGACAAGTACTTAATGCAAATAAAAGAACATCGCCTTTATTTTCTCCATCTATATGTTCAGTTTTCATTTTTTAACCTACCTTTTAGTATTTTTCATCTTATTTAAGCTTTATACTAATTTTTATACTATAAATCCATTAATATTATGTTTTTCATATTATTTAATATTATCTTTTTTTACTTTTATCTTCCTTTTTATCCCCATTTTTATCCCTATTTTTATTTTCATTTTTATCTTCATTTTTATTTTCAGGATTGTTTTTATTGTTGTTTATTCTAAATCTTTTTCAGCTATTCTAATTGCACAATATTCTCCACACATCGAACACATTTTATCGTCATCTACAGGACAGCTTTCTCTGTATGATTTTGCTTTTTCTGGATTAAAAGCAAGTTGAAATTGTTTTTCCCAATCAAAGTTCTTTCGAGCTTGTGCCATAGCTCTTTCATCATCCCATGCAGAATCTAATCCTAAAGCAACATCAGCAGCTTGAGCTGCTATTTTTGAAGCTATTACTCCTTCTTTTACATCATCTATGTTTGGAATAGCTAAATGTTCAGCAGGAGTTACATAACATAAAAAATCAGCTCCAGAATAAGCAGCTATTGCTCCTCCAATAGCTGAGGTTATATGGTCATATCCTGGTGCAAGATCAGTTACAATTGGTCCTAAAACATAAAATGGAGCTCCATCACAAATTGTTTTTTGTATTTTCATGTTTGCAGCTATTTGGTCCAGTGGAACATGTCCTGGGCCTTCTACCATAACTTGGACATTTGCTTCTTTTGCTTGTTTTACTAATCTTCCTAATGTAACTAATTCTTGAATTTGAGCTATATCTGTAGCATCTTCAAGACATCCTGGACGTAAACCGTCTCCTAAACTCAAAGTAATATCATATTCATAAGCTATTTCAAGAAGATATTCATAATTTTCATATAATGGATTTTCCAACTGGTTGTGATGAATCCAAGATGAAAGAAAAGTTCCTCCTCTACTTACTATTCCCATAACTCTATTATTTTGATGTATATTTTCAACAAGGTCTTTTGTTATTCCACAATGAAGTGTCATAAAATCAACACCTTCTTTTGCTTGATTTTCAATCGCTTTGAAAATATCATCTTCATTCATGTCAATTATAGGATTTTCATTAGTTTCTGAAGAATTATCTTTAGAATTATCTTTAGAGTCCTTTTTAGAGTCATTTTTAGAACTATTTTTAGAAATATCTTTAGAATTTACTTTTTTTCTTTTTTGAGCTTCTACACCTGCTTCATAAATAGGAACAGTTCCTATTGGAACATCAATAGCTTTTATTATTTTTTTCCTGAATTCTTTCAGTTTAGAACCTGTACTAAGATCCATTACTGCATCTGCACCATATTCAATAGCTATTTTTGCTTTTTTGATTTCGATGTCTATTTCTTCCATTTTTGAGGAAGAACCAATATTTGCATTTATTTTTGTTTTAAGTCCTTTTCCAATACCACAAGCTTTAGTATAGCTATTTTTATTTTTAGATATTTTATTTTTAGGTATAACTACTTCTCCTTTAGCTATTAATTTTATTAGCTTGTTGACATCGATATTTTCATCTTTTGCAACTATTTTAGCTTCTTCAGTTATATTTCCTTTTTTTGCTTCTTCTATTTGAGTCAATTATTACCCTTCCTTTATTTCTATTTATGAAATATTTATTAAAATTTTTATTAAAATA
>JAISIQ010000151.1 GCA_031261945.1 Methanobrevibacter sp. | reverse complement strand
ATGGAGTTATAGTTAAAACAGATCCATTTTCTGTTGAAAGGAAACAAAATATAGAAGATAAACTCCAAATTTTGGATGAAAACTTTAAATCATATGAAATTGACAGTGCCGGAGAAATTAGATTAAAAATCCCTCCTACATATGACCCAAGTAAAGCTATTTCTACTTTATCAGACTGGTTAATGTATACTGGAGAAATAAATACCAAATATGCGGTGATTCAATTACAACTTAGAGTCGAAGCCTCAAAACTTGAAGAAATTCAAAAATACATTAATTCTCGAGATATAGTAGCTTCATCAGTTGAAGGGCCAGTTCAAGATACTATAGAAAATACAAAAGAAGCAATGCCAAATAATAACATTCTTATATTTATATTTGGATTAGTTGGAATACTTGTTGCATTATTAGGAGTCTTCTTTGATGATATTATTAAATTTATAAGAGAATTTATAAAAAATATTAAAAATAAATAATAAATAATAAAAAAGATAATAAAGAGGATACTGATAAAAGAATACTAATAAAAGAATATTAATAAATGATAATGAGAATTAATAACAACATAATTAATAATTAATAATTAATAATATTAATAAGGATTAATAAGGATTAATAAGATTTATATGATTTCTGCAATTTTGTTCTCTGGTGGAAAAGATAGTACAATGGCTTGTTTTGAAGCTATGGCTAATAATGACCAAATAGCTTATTTATTAACTATGGAATCTGAAAATGATGAATCTTATATGTTCCATGTCCCTAATATACACATTACTGACTTAATAGCTAAAGCTCTTGAAATTCCAATTATTAGAGCAACTACTCCTGGAAACAAAGAAGAAGAATTATTGGATCTTAAAAAACAACTACTCTTTCTTAAAAATCAAGGCGTAGAAGCTATTTATTCAGGTGCTCTTTTTTCAACTTATCAAAAATCAAGAATTGATAAACTCTGCAAAGAAATAGGCTTAAAATCAATTAGTCCTTTATGGCATATTAATGAAGAAGAATATATGAATAGGATTGTTGATTTAGGATTTGAAGTAATTTTAACTGGAGTATATGCAGAAGGTTTAGATGAATCTTGGCTTGGAAGAAAAATTGATAAAATAGCTATTTCTGAATTAAAAGCTATTAAAGAAAAATATGAAATAAATATAGCTTTTGAAGGTGGAGAAGCAGAAACATTAGCAATTGATGGCCCTATTTTTAAAAAAAAAATTAAAATAATTGAAGCTAAAAAGATCTGGAACTTTGATAATGGAACTTATAATATAAAAAAAGCTATTTTAGAAGATAAATAATTAATAATATTTTATGTATTTTTAATAAAAATGTTTAGAAGATTAATACACTTTCAATAAATTTATAAACTTTAATAAGGATATTTATTTTATAATGATACCTAAAAATCATCCAAGGTATGAATCCTTGATAATGAGAGAAAAAATAAAAAAAGCACATCTTGAAGGATATTTAGCAGATTCTGGAATGATAGCTCATGGTAGAGGAGAAACTTTTGATTATCTTATTGGAGAAAAAACTACAAAGTCTGCTTATAATGCAATGGAAGTAGGAATAGCTATGGTTCTTCTTGCAGAAAATCCTGTCATCTCTGTAAATGGAAATTCAACAGCATTAGCTATTGATGAAATAATTGAATTTTCAAAAGTTGTTAATGCTAAAATTGAGATTAATTTATTTTATAGAACAAAAGAAAGAATAGATATTATAAAACAGCTATTTCTAGATAGAGGATATGATAATATTTTAGGTATTGGTAGTGAGTGCAGAGGTAGTGGTTCTAGTGAGGATGATTTTAGTGATAATAATAAAGAGGAGCTATTATATATAGATAACATTGAATCTCCGCGAGCTACTGCTAGTAGAAATGGAATTTATTCTGCAGATCTTGTTTTAGTTGCACTTGAAGATGGAGATAGGGCAGAAGTTTTAAAAAATAGTGGTAAAAAAATTATAGCTATTGATTTAAACCCCTTATCTCGAACAGCACAAATAGCTGATATTAGTATAATAGATAATATAGTAAGAGCTATTCCTTTAATGACAAAAATAGCTAAAAAATTAAAAAAGAAAGAAGATAGCTATTTAAATGAATTAATAGCTAATTTTTCAAATTCAAATGCTTTAAAAGAATCATTAAAAAATATTAAATCAAATTTATTAGGGAATTGAGGAAAAATATGAAAATATTAGGAATTTCAGGTTTACCTGGTTCAGGAAAAAGTTTAATATCTGAAATAGCTAAAGAAAAAGGAGCTATAATAGTTAATATGGGAGATATTATAAGGGAAGAATCTAAAAAAAGAAAAATTTCAACAGGAGAAACAGCTATTGAGCTTAGAAAAGAACAAGGAGATTATGTAGTAGCTAAATTAACTATAGAAAAAATAAAAGATACGACTTTAAAAGATAGACAACATGACTCATTTTTTTTAATAGAAGGAATTAGAAGTCCTTATGAAGTTGAATTATTTAAAAAGAACTTTGATAATTTTAAAATAGTTTCAGTTTATGCAAGTCCAGAAACACGATTCAATAGATTAAAAGATCGAAAAAGAGAAGATGATTCGCTTGACTATAAAGTTTTTAAAGAAAGAGATGATAGAGAAATTGGATTTGGTATCAATAAGGTTATAGAAAATTCAGATTATTTAATTAATAATGAAGATGATTTAAATAGCTATAAAAATCAAATAAATAATTTTTTTAATGGTGATATTGGTAGAAGTTAAGGAAGATATTCCAATTAGAACCAGAAATGAAATAAATAATAGGGTTATTTATTTTATAAGTCTTTATAATCTTTATTTTACTTTTTATCCTTATTATGGCTATTGTTATATATAATTTAAAAGAAATGATGCTTTTAATTTATTTTTATTAGATATATCATTATTAATAATGAAAAAAAATTTAAATATTATAAATATTGGAATTTTTAAATATTAGATTAAACTTATTATCAATTAAATATAATATACTAACACAATAATATTAAATAAAATAGAAAATTAAATATAAGCTATTATGATTATCAATAGGTGAAAAAATGGATTTAATGGAAAAATTATCAGTAACACCAGGAATATCTGGTTTTGAAGGAAAAATAGTAGATATTATCAAAGAAGAACTTGAGGGTCATGTTGATGAAATTCAAGAAGATATTATGGGTAATATAATAGCTATTAAAAATGGAATTAACAATGGAAAAATGGAAAAAAATTCCATTAATGTTATGTTAGCAGCCCATATGGATGAAATTGGTTTAATTGTTCGCCATATTGATAAAAAAGGATTTGTATTATTTTCAAAAATTGGTGGAATTAATGATCAAATGTTGATGAATCAAATAGTAACAATCCATGGAACTAAAGGAGATATAACTGGAGTAATTGGCGCAAAACCTCCTCATAGGATGAAAGCAGCTGAACGAAAGAAAATAATTGATCATGAAAACATGTTTATTGATATTGGAGTATTTTCAAAAGAGGAAGCAGAAGAATTAATAGCTGTTGGAGATCCAATTAGTTTTAAAGCAAGCTATGAAAAGTTTCCAAATGATCTTATTATGGGAAAAGCATTGGATAATCGTATTGGTTGTTATGTGATGATTGAGGTCATGAAACGAATTAAACAAAAAGATAATGTTAATGTTTTTGGTGTTGGAACTGTTCAAGAAGAAGTAGGATTAAAAGGAGCAAAAACATCTGCTTTTAAAATAGATCCTGATCTTGCATTTGCACTTGATGTTACAATAGCTGGTGATCATCCTGGAATGAAAGAAGATGAAGCTCCTGCTAAATTAAATAAAGGTCCGGCAGTTATTCTTGTTGACGCAAGTGGAAGAGGGATAATAACTCCAGAAAAAGTTAAAAAGATTCTTCTTGATGCAAGTGAAAGTGCAGATATACCTTGTCAACTTGAAGTTGGTGAAGGTGGAACTACTGATGCAACAGCTATTCATTTAACACGAGCAGGAATTCCAACAGGAGTAGTTTCTGTTCCAACAAGATATATTCATACTACTGTAAGTGTAGCAAGTATGAAAGACATAGAAAAAACAATCGATTTATTAGTTCAAGCTATTAATGATTTAAATTAATTATTAATAGCTATTTTCTTATTTTTTTATTTATTATGGGTTGAATTTGATTTATTAAAATATTCATAAATATTTTTAGCTACTTTTTTGTTTAATCCATTTATATTAGCTATTTCTTCTTCATTGGCATTTTTTATTTTTTCAATATCTCCAAAATGTTTTAATAGACTAATTTTCCTTTTTTTCCCAACACCAGGTATATCATCAAGTTCAGATCCTTCAATATTTTTTGATCTGAGTTTTCTATGATAACTAACAGCAAATCTATGTGCTTCATCTCTAACTCTTTGTAATAAATGAAGTCCTTCATTATTTTTAGGAATAATTATAGGGTGTGAACTTTGTGGAATAAATATTTCTTCATATTCTTTTGCAAGACCAATTATTGGAATATGTTGAAGTCCATAGCTTTCTAAAACTTCAATAGCTATTCCTAACTGTCCTTTCCCACCATCAATCAAAATAAGATTTGGTTCTTCTTCATTTATCTCTTTTTTTTCTTTATCTTTTTTATTCTCTTTATTCTCTTTATCTTCTTTATTTTCTTTCGAAAATACTTTAAATCTTCTGCTTAATAGCTCTCTCATCATTTCATAATCATTAGGTCCTGGAGTTTCAAGTTTAAATCTTTTATATTGTTTTTTATTTGGTTTTGAATCTTTAAAAGAAACTTTTGATCCAACAGCTAGTTTTCCAGATATATTAGAAACATCGTATCCTTCAATAATTCTTGGAAGTTCTCTTAATTTTAGATATTTTTTAACTTCAATCATTGCATTTTTAAGTTTCTTTTTTTGTTTTTTGATTATATCTGCATTCTTAGCTACCATTCTAATAAGTCGTAACTTAGATCCTTTTTGAGGAACAGAAATATCAACTTTTGATCCTCTTAAATCACTTAACCAATCAAGAATCAATTTTTCTTCATTTTTATCTTTAATAGCTTGCTCAATAATGATTTCTTGAGGAATATGCCTATTAATTCCATAATATTGTTGAATAAATGCAGAAATAACTTCATCTGTTTTATTATTTTTTGTTCCAGACATTAAAAAATCATCTTTTCCAGTAATTTTTCCATCTCTAATAGAAAATACTACAACAATAGCTGAATCTCCATCAAAAGCCATAGCTATTATATCTTGATCTAATTCTGCTGCAAAATCAACAAATTGTTTTTCCATAATTTCATTAATTGAAGCTATTTGATCACGAAGAACAGCTGCTTTTTCAAAATTCTGATTTTTTGCTGCTTCTTTCATTTCTTTTTCAAGATCTTTTGTTATTTGTGTGTATTTTCCTTGGAAAAATAGATCGATTTTAGATATTAATTTTTTATATTCTTTTTTTGATATATTTCCTTCACAGGGTCCATAACAAAGATCAATTTGACAATTAAGACATGGACCGTCCATTCTTCTACAAGTTCTAATTTTAAATAATGATTTTAAGAATTTTACAGTTTGTCTAACAGATCCAACATCAGTAAATGGCCCAAAATAGTTACCTGTTTTTCCTATGTTTCTTGTAATTATAATACGAGGAAAATCTTCATCTGTGATTTTAACATAAGGATAACGTTTGTCATCTTTAAGTCGGATATTATATTTAGGTCTATGTTTTTTGATGAGATTTGCTTCAAGAATAAGAGCTTCTTTTTCAGAATCAGTGATAATATACTCCAAACTATTAAAATGACTCATTAAAATAGCTGTTTTAGGAGTATCATATTTGTCTTTAAAATATGATTTTACTCTATTTCTAAGAGATTTTGATTTTCCAATATAGATAATCTCATCATTTTTATCTTTCATGATGTAGATACCAGGTTTTTTTGGAAGATCTTCTGGAGATTTAACTTTTGTTGACATAAATAACGTATTTAAATATAGGGTATAACAGTAAAAATAGTAAAAATATAAACTTAACTAATGAAGTAATAAGTTAGTTAGTATTAATATAATTACTTAATGTTATTAAATTTTAAACTTCTTATTTATAAATTTAATGGAATATTTAATATTATTTGTTTTTAATATTTATATAAAATTAGAAAAATATTTATATGATGAGTAATATAATAATAATCAAAAGAATAACTTATTTTATATCATTTATTTATTATTTATTTTTGATATTATTTGATATTTTATTTAGTAAAGATTTTAAAAAATTTTTATCATAAAATATTAGGATGCATTGAATTATTTAATTATTTAGTTACTTAATTATTATTTCCTATTATTATTATTTATCATATGGTCTTAGGAAATGAAGATAATATAAAAATATTATATATTTAAACAATTATTTATAAACAATTATTTATGAGGATTATTTTATTATGAAACAATTTAAATTATCATCTGCTTATAAACCTCTTGGTGATCAACCTAAAGCTATTAAATCATTAACTAATGGAATTAATAAGAATTTTCATGAACAAACACTTCTTGGTGTAACTGGTTCAGGAAAAACTTTCACAATGGCTAATGTGATTCAAGAGGTTCAAAAACCAACACTTGTTATTTCACACAATAAAACACTTGCTGCACAGCTATATGAAGAATTTAAAGAATTTTTTCCAGACAATGCAGTAGAATATTTTGTTAGCTATTATGATTATTACCAACCAGAAGCATATGTTCCAAGAACAGATACATTTATTGATAAAGAAGCATCGATAAATGATGAAATTGATAGAATGAGACATTCAGCTACACAGTCTCTTTTATCTCGTGATGATGTTATTGTTGTATCAAGTGTTTCATGTATTTATGGTATAGGATCTCCTGAAGACTATGGGGAATTTAAACTTTCAATAGCTCCTGGAGATATCATTGACAGAGGAGAAATTCTCTCTCGCCTAATTCATATGCAATATGAAAGAAATGATATTGAATTTGAAACTGGACAATTTAGAGTTCGTGGGGATGTAGTTGAAGTAAATCCGGTTCATGGCACACCTCCTCTCAGAATCGAGCTATTTGGTGATGAAATAGAGTCAATAGCTATTTTTGACAGAGTAACTGGTAAAAAAATTGAAAATCTTCAAAGATATACTATCTTTCCAGCAAAGCATTTTGTTATTGGCGAAGATAGAATGGATAAAGCTATTAAAGACATTGGAGAAGAGCTAGATTCTAGACTTAGAGAACTTAATATGCAAAATAAGCTTGTTGAAGCTCAAAGAGTTGAACAAAGAACAAAGTTTGATCTTGAAATGTTATCTGAAATGGGTTATTGTCCTGGTGTAGAAAACTATTCTATGCATCTCTCAGAAAGAAATTGGGGAGATATGCCTTATACTCTTCTTAAGTATTTTCCAGATGACTTTTTGACTATTATTGATGAATCTCATGTTACAGTTCCTCAAATTAGAGGAATGTATAATGGTGACAGAGCAAGAAAAGAAACACTTGTTGAACATGGTTTTCGTCTTCCTTCAGCTAAGGAAAATAGGCCTTTCCGTTTTGATGAGTTTGAAAAATCTGTAAATCAGGTCATTTATGTTTCAGCTACTCCTGGAAACTATGAATTAACAAGAAGTATGAATGTTGTTGAGCAAATTATCAGACCTACTGGATTAGTTGATCCAGAAGTAATTATAAGACCAGTAAAAAGCCAAGTAGATGATTTGCTTGGAGAAGTTAGAAAAAGAGTGGATAAAGACCAAAGAACCTTGATTACTACATTAACCAAACGTATGGCTGAAGATTTAACTGATTATTATGCAAAAGTTGGTGTTAAAGTTAGATATCTTCACTCTGAAATCGATACATTAGAACGTATTGATATAGTTGATGATCTTCGAAGAGGAGAATTTGATTGTCTTGTAGGAGTAAACCTTTTAAGAGAAGGTTTAGATCTTCCAGAAGTTTCACTTGTAGGTATTCTTGATGCAGACAAAGAAGGATTCCTTAGATCCGAAACATCACTTATTCAAACTATTGGAAGAGCTGCAAGAAATGTAGATGGTAAAGTATTGATGTATGCCGATGAACTTACAGATTCTGTTAAAAATTCAGTAAATATAACCAACAAACGAAGAAAACTTCAAATAGCTTACAATAAAAAGCATAATATTACTCCAAAATCAACACAAAGAACATTAAAAGAAAGAAAAGAAGAAATTAAAAAATATGATAAAGATGCAGCAGATATTAAAAAGATGCCTAAAGATGAACTTACAATGCTTATTCAAGATCTTGAAGCAGATATGAAAGATGCCGCAAGTGATTTAGACTTTGAAAGAGCTGCAAAATTACGTGATCAATTGATTAGTATTAAAGGAATAGCTAAAAAATAATCTAATAACTAATGAAAATAGCTAAAATCTATAATTAGTTAAATATCTATTTTAATAGCTATTAATTGTTATTTTAATTGTTATTCTATTTAATTGTTATTTTATTTCATTTTTATCAATAATATGCTTAAAAATAATTAATAAAATTATAAATAAATATTCCTATAAATATTAATACAAATATTGCTATAAATATTATTATAATTAATAAAGATAAGAAAAAGAAACATAAGAAACTATAAAATGAGTATGAATGTTAGAATGCAGAATAAGAGAAAAAGAGTAATGTAGATAAAAATAAAAGAGTGAAAATATAAAGATAAGCTATTAATTTAATATAAAATATATTATATATTAATTATACTTTTATTATTAATTATTATAATATTTAATAGTAATATTAATTTTATTATTAATTGTATAATTAATACTATTAGCAATATTATTAGTATTAAATATTATTAGTATTAGTATTATTATATTAGCATTATTATAGGTATTATTATAATTAGTATTATTAATTTTATTAATATTATTTATATATTTATTATTATTATTATTATTATTATTATTATTTTGTTAATAATTTTAACTAATTATAAGCTATAATGATGAATTATATTATTTTAATAATGATTTTCACTATTTAATCTTCTTTTTCTGGATAATAGCTAATATTTATAAATAAAATGGTTTATGAATAAAATTTATGAATGATATATTTATGAATAGTATATCTATGAATAGTATAGTTATGAATGATATATAAATATTAATTAGATATTAATAATTTTAACCAATAAATATAATTTTCAAATATAAATAATTAAAAATTAAGGAGTTAACATGACAGAAATATCAAATAAAGATAAAATTATTCTTAAAGGAGCAAAAGAACATAACCTCCAAAATATAGATTTAACAATTCCCCGAGATAAATTTGTTGTAATAACTGGATTAAGTGGTTCTGGAAAATCTTCATTAGCATTTGATACTATTTATGCAGAAGGTCAACGTAGATATGTTGAATCATTATCTGCTTATGCAAGACAATTTTTAGGACAAATGAAAAAACCAGAAATAGATTATATTGAAGGATTGTCTCCAGCTATTTCTATTGATCAAAAAACTACTAAAATGAATCCTCGTTCAACAGTTGGAACAATAACTGAAATTTATGATTATCTTAGACTACTTTATGCAAGAATAGGGAAACCTCATTGTTATAATTGTGGAAAAGAAATATCTCCTCAAACAACAGGCCAAATCGTTGAAAGCATAATTGAAGAAGGAGAAGGAATAAAAATACAAGTTCTTGCTCCAATTATTAAAGATAGAAAAGGAGAACATAAAAAAATATTTAAAGATCTCCAAAATAAAGGTTTTGTTCGAGTTAGAGTAGATGGAGAAATTAAAAATCTTGATGAAGATATAAAACTAGCTAAAACTTATAAACACACAATTGAAGTAGTTATAGATCGATTAATCATTAGGGAAGATATTGAATTTCAACGTAGATTGGCTGATTCTGTTGAAACAGCTCTTTCTTTTGGAGAAGGAGTTGTGAATATTATTTTTGATAAACAAGATGAAAAAGTATTTTCTGAACATTTTGCTTGTGTTGATTGTGGAATAAGTTTTGATGAAATAAGCCCAAGAACATTTTCTTTTAATAATCCTCAAGGAGCATGTCCTGAATGTAAAGGTATTGGGAGTAAAATGGAGATGGATCCAGAATTAATTGTTCCAAATAAAGAACTTTCTTTAAATGAAGGAGCTATTGTTCCATGGAGCAGATCTAAACCCGGAACAGATAATTATTATCACCAAATGCTTAAAGCTGTTTCGGACTATTATAAATTTTCAATGGATACACCATTTAAAGATTTAACAAAAGAACAACAAACCATAATTCTTTATGGATCCACTGATAAGATTCCATTTAATTTCAAAAGAAGAAATAAATCTTATAAAGTAAATAGAAAATTTGAAGGAGTTATTACAAGAATGGAAAGACAATATCTTGAAACTAAGTCTAATTATTCTCGTAGTTATATTTCTAAATTTATGAGTGATCATCCTTGTCATGTTTGTAAAGGTAAACGATTGCGTCCTGAAGCTTTAGCAGTTACTGTTGGAGATAAAGCTATTTCTGATGTTGTAGCTATGTCTATTAAAGATTGTTCTGAATTCTTCCAAAAAATTAAGCTTTCAGAAAGAGAAATATTTATAGCTAAAGAAGTTTTAAAAGAAATCAATGAACGTCTTAAATTCCTTGTAACAGTTGGACTTGATTATATCACTATGGAAAGATCTTCTGGTACTTTATCTGGTGGCGAAGCCCAAAGAATAAGACTTGCTACTCAAATTGGGTCTGGTCTTGTTGGGGTGTTATATATTCTTGATGAACCAAGTATTGGATTACATCAAAGAGACAATATGAAATTAATTGAAGCTTTAAAACGCCTAAGAGATATTGGAAACACATTAGTTGTTGTAGAACATGATGAAGAAACTATTCTCTCAGCAGATTATGTTGTTGATATTGGTCCTGGAGCTGGTGAACATGGTGGAAAAATAATAGCTAAAGGCACACCAACTGAAATTATGGAATCTCCAGATTCTATTACTGGAAAATATCTATCAAGAAAAGAATCAATTCCTATTAATAAAGCTAGAAGATCTCCTAATGGTAAATTTATATCCATTAAAGGAGCAAAACAAAACAATCTGAAAAATGTAGATGTAGATATTCCTCTGGGCGTATTTACTTCTGTTACTGGAGTATCTGGTTCTGGTAAAAGTTCACTTATTAATCAAGTTTTATATAAAGGATTAAATGGTATTTTGAACCATAAGCATACTTTTGCAGGTAAATATGATAAGATAGAAGGGGCTGAAAATATTGATAAAATTATTGTAATTGATCAAACAGCCATTGGAAGAACTCCTCGTTCAAATCCAGCTACATATACTGGAGTATTTTCATATATAAGAGAATTATTTGCAGAAACTCCTGAAGCCAAAGCAAGAGGATATAAACCAGGCAGGTTTAGTTTTAATGTTAAAGGAGGCAGATGTGAAGCTTGTTCTGGAGACGGAATCATACAAATTGAAATGCACTTTTTAGCTGATGTTTATGTTCCTTGTGAAGTATGCAAAGGAAAAAGATACAATGATGAAACTTTAGATATAAGATATAAAGGTAAAAATATCTATGAAGTCTTAGAAATGACAGTTGAGGAAGCATTAGAATTTTTTGAAAATATTCCACGAATCAAGAAAAAACTTCAAACACTTAATGATGTAGGTTTGGGATATATTAAACTTGGACAATCAGCTACAACTTTATCTGGTGGTGAAGCTCAAAGAATTAAACTTGCTAAAGAGTTATCAAAGCAAAGTACTGGAAAAACTCTTTATATTTTAGATGAACCAACAACTGGCCTTCATTTTGATGATATAAAACGTCTTCTCGATGTTCTTCAAAGATTGACTGATGGAGGAAACTCTGTTGTTGTAATCGAACATAATTTAGATGTTATTAAAACAGCTGATTATATCATTGATCTTGGTCCAGATGGAGGAGATGGTGGTGGAAAAATCGTTGCTACTGGAACGCCTGAAGAAATAGCTAAGTCTGGAACTTATACTGGAGAATTTTTAAATACGGTTTTATCTGAAAATATAACTCCTTTAGCAAAAGAATTAGTTGAAGAAAAAATGAGCAAATAGCTTATTTTTTCCTACATTTAATTTTAATTAATCTTTTTTCTTTTTTTATTTTTATAATATGATTACACTATTTAATTATATTATATTATATTATATTCTAATTAATTAATAATATTATTTTTAGTATATGGTGACTGTCATTTTGTTAGTAATATTTTAAATACTAGTTTTAATAAAATAATAATACTTAATTAATTGGTGTAATAATGAAAAATAGATTTAAAGATTCGATTTTAATTTTAATTCGTGGGCTTTTTATGGGGTCTGCAGATATTATTCCTGGTGTTTCTGGAGGCACAATAGCTTTAATCACTGGAATTTATGAGAGATTAGTCCATGGAATTGGAAAAATTAAATTTTCTTTTGTAAAGCCGCTGCTTAAGGGAAATTTTAAAGAATTTAAAATAAAGCTATTAGAAGAAATTGATTTTGGACTTTTTATTCCCCTTGGATTAGGAATAGCTATTGCTATGCTTACACTATCTAAAGTCATTGGATTTTTAATGGCAGTATATCCTGCATTTACTTTTGCATTCTTTTTAGGGCTTATTTTAGCTTCCTCGTATATATTATATACTCAAATCGGAGGATTTACAGTTAATCATATCATTCTTTCAATTATAGGTTTTATTTTAGCTTTTATATTTGTAAGTTTAAATCCAATAGCTACTAATCATTCATTACCCATAATATTCTTATCTGGTTTAATAGCTATTTGTGCTATGATTCTTCCTGGAATATCTGGAGCATTCCTTTTAGTACTTTTAGGGCAATATGAGTATATGTTAAATGCACTAAATTCATTAAATTTTATTGAAATTATAACTTTTTGTATTGGTGCTTTAATTGGCATTTTAGGATTTTCAAAGATATTAGATTATTTATTACAACATTATAAAGATGTTACTATGGCTTTTTTAATTGGGATTATGATTGGAACTCTAAGAATTCCTTTTGATCAAATAGCTACTAATATTTCTGGTTCTATAATTGATATGATTATAACTTTGGTTTTAATTATTATTGGTTTTGTTTTAATTATTATTCTTGAAATGAAATTTAAATATATTGAAGAATAAATTGTAAATAATATATTTTTCTATTTATTATAATTCATTTTTTAATTTATTTTTTTTATTTTTCTACTCAGTGCTTTAATTAATTTTTAATAATATTTTTATTATATTTAATTTTTATTTTTATTTTTATTTTTTTATTTGTAATCTTGAGATTAATAGTAATACTTATATTAATAATAGTAATAATGATAATTATAATACTAATTTTAATGAAAGTATTAATAAAAATATTAAATTTATTTTTAAAATAGATTTTAATACTATTTTTAAAAATAGTATTAATGGTTGATTTCAAGTGTAAAAATAATATTTTTTTACTTATTTTTGAAAATAGCTAAAAATAGCATAAATCACGTAGATGATATATATGTTCTTGATAATTTATGAGTATTTTGAAGACTTTAAAAATATATGGTTCCTTAACTTCGTTATATATAGATTTAACGAAGTAAAAATATGAAATTTTTAAGAAAATATTATTAATTTTTAAAAAAATTTTAGAATTTATAATAGAAACAAAATTAGAATAAAAATAAATAGCAATATTTTTAATATTATTATTAATCATTTTTCATAAGATTGTTAGTAAATAATTAAACTAATCAATAATAGCTATGGAAAAAGTTATAAGTAATAAATACCTATAATATTATTGTTAGAAATTTTTATTTCTATCTAATAGATGGGGTAACTTTAGTTATATCCTACATATTCACCCCCTTTTACTATGTTGTTATAAAAACAATATGTTTCTTTTACATATTATTTTTTAAACTAAAGTTATTCCATTCTTTCTCTTGTTTTATCATTAAAAAGTTCTATTTGATCATTATCAATAATTAGAACTTTTTGAACAATTAAATAATCAATAACATTACTAATTTTTTGGGAAGTTTTTTTAGAAGTAGCTTTAAATCCAAAATTATTAGCTGCTTGTTTAACCAATTCTTTTAATTTGAGGGAAGAATTATGTTTAAGTATTAATTTTAAATTTTCTTCAATTTCTTCATTAGAAATTAGATCGATATTAGGTTTATCTCTTTTTCTAACTTGAATTTTTGATTTATTTATAGGAAAAAGGAAATCATCTATTAAAATAACAGTTCCTGAATTTTCTGAATTATAAATAGCTTTGGTGATTCTATTTTTTATTTTAGGTCCTAATCGTTTAATATTAGCTTTTTCTTTAATTCTTGTAATAAGTTCATTTATATGAATAGGTCCTTCAATAGCTACAACTTTGTTTACATCTTCTGATAGTTTTTCAACAGGAGTATTATGTAGTTCATCAGAGCTATTAATAGTTATATTATCAGTAATTTCATAAGGCATTATAAAAGATTCTAAGTCATCATTTTTTGGTAATATTCTATCATCTTTATTTTTAAACTGATTAGATTCTTTATATCTTTCTTTTTCATCTTCAATATATTCATTATTAATATCTTTAATTACACTTTCTAAGAATTCTTCTGAATTTTTATTAAATGAATTATTAGTTTTATTGGAATTTTCAACAATATTTGAATTATTATGAATTTGATTAGTTTTATTGGAAATATTAATATTATTAGTATTATTAGTATCAATATCAGTATTATTATTAATATTATTATCAGTATTATTAATATTCTCTTTAGTATCGTTATTATTAATTTTAGTCCTATCGATTACAGTATATTCTTCAGGAGCACTCGGATCTTCAATTTCTTTTAAAGAATTACTAATATATTTTACTTCATTTTTAAAATCTGAAATTGATTCTCCTACTGATTTTAGTTTATTTGAAAAAGAATCTGAATCTTTTGTTTTATGTTTTGAATATGCAACTGTATTTTTTCTAAGAGG
>JAISIQ010000078.1 GCA_031261945.1 Methanobrevibacter sp. | reverse complement strand
TTTTTAAGTATTTTTAACTATTTTTAGTACAATATAATTCAATTAATAGAAACCTTTATTAATTAAATCACTGTATATTATATAATGTATTGATAATTATCATTTTAAAATTTATTTTTATAACAAGGGATAAAAATGGGAAAAACTTCTTCAAATAGAATTCATAAAGAGTTTGAAAATCTAAGAAGGAATCTATTAGATTTAACATCTAAAAATCAACTTCTTAATTTTAAACCACGTGCTAAATCCCTTGAAGTAATAGCTAATTCCCCCGGAGGGGTGTATCAAGCACTTATTTTGCAAAATAAGAAAATGCAATTTGTTCCAGGTAGGAAAGAACTAAAAAAAAGAAATTCTGATTCAGATAATAACGATTCAGATAATAGCTATTCATCATCTTCTCCTCAATCATCTTCATCATATCCAGATGCGTCTAATTCATCAAAATCAAAAAAATCATCAAGGTCACGTCTTAGTAAAATTTTTGAACATCCTCCAATTGATTTTAGTATATTTAAAGATGATAATACTTCACTTAAAACAGATCTTACTCCTTCTGAACTTCAAAAAAGACTTTTTTATATAAATCAACAAGCTAAAATGATGGTTCAAGAGCAAGGATACAATATATTATACTTAGCTATTGGATTTTTGGAATGGAAAGACAATTTTAAGAAAAATGAAGTTAAAAAAGCCCCACTTGTTCTTATTCCTGTTGAACTTGAAAGAAAAAAAGTTGGAAAATCATTTACAATTGATTGGAATGAAGAAGAAATTCAAACTAATATCTCTCTTAAAGCAAAACTAAAAGAAGAAGGATTAGATTTACCAGAGTTTTCAGTGAAACCATATAGGGAAGCTATTGATCATTATTTTAGAGATGTTAGAAATATATTATCTAAAAGTCCCAATACTAAAGGATGGAAAATTTCAGGAGATATAGCTCTTGGATTTTTCTCTTTTACTAAATTTGTAATGTATAATGATCTTGATCCAGATGGCTGGAAAAATTTTGATATTACTAAACATGATTTAATTGATGCTATTTTTAATCCTCGTCCTAATTTACATAAAGAATCATTTGATGAAGAAGCTATTGATAAAACGCTTTCTTATAAAGATATGTATCATGTTTTAGATGCGGATTCTTCTCAAATTGCAGCTATTGAAGATGTTAAAGCAGGGCGAAATCTTGTTGTAGAAGGACCTCCTGGAACTGGAAAATCTCAAACTATTGTTAATCTTATTGCTGAGCTAATAGCTAGTGGGAAAAGTGTTCTTTTTGTAAGTGAAAAGATGGCTGCTCTTGAAGTTGTTAAAAGTAGATTAGACTCAGTTGGCTTAGGTAAGTTTGCATTAGAACTCCATAGCCATAAAACTAGAAGAAAACCTTTACTTAAAGAGCTTCAAAGAGCATTGCATACTCAAAATAAAAAAAGAATTGAAATTGATCAAACAATTAGAAGATTAGAATCATTAAAAATTCAATTAGATGAATATGTTGAAGTTATCCATAAAAAAGATTATGGAGTTAATTTGTCTCCCTATGAATTATATGGGATGAAAGAAACTGCTGATGAATATTTTTCAAGTAAAGATGAAATAATGCCTCTTGTTAGGCTTCAATCTCCTGAAAACATCACTAAAAAAGATTTAGATGATATGGTTATAGAACTTGAAAATCTATCAGAATTATATTCAACTCTTGGTAAAAATAATCCTTGGAGTAACTGTGCCCCAAATAGCTTACTTCCTGCAGATTTAAGGGAAATTGAACAATTACTTGGAGATACTGTTCTTGCATTAGATGAATTTAATATTGAAGCTAACAAATTATATGAATTATATGGGATAAAAGAAGCTAATGACATTAAATCATATCAACAATCACTTGAAGCTTTGAAACTATTAGATAAAAAACATACAGATTTAATTGATCCTTCAATTTTAACAAATGAAGAAATAAGAAAAGAATGGGAAACAAAGCAAAGTGAAGGAAATAGTTTAATTAGAAAACTTGAAGATTATCAAATGACTTCAAAAATAATGGATAAATTTAAAAATTCTATTGTAACAGAAGATCTTGATGGAATAATAGCTGAATTTGAAAAATATACAAACCGTAAATTTAAGATATTTGGTGGAAAATCAAATAAAGAAGAAATTTTAACTTTATATAAATCCGAATTTAAATCAAAAATAAAAAATGACAAAGCTATTTTAAATGATTTAAAATTAGCAAAAGATCATATTAAATTTAGAAAAAAACTACATGATATTGAAGAAGATGGAAAGAAGCTATTTGGAGAATTATGGCATTTAAATGCTTCAATTTCTGAATTAAAAGAAGTAGCTATTTGGATGAAAGAATTTAATCACTATCTTAAAGAAGGAATATATAGTGAAAAAACAATTGATTCTCTTTCTAATCAATTAATTGATATAAATGCAGAATATGAAATGAGAGATTATATTGCAAGTGGAGATAATTTTTATAAAAACCTTAAAAGACTTGAAATAAAACTTAATCCTCGAAGTAAATTAATTTTTAAAAGAGAAACTAAAGATGTTTCATTTGATCAATGGAAAAATCAATTAAACAAATGGAAAGGACAATTATCAAGCTTACATCTTTGGTCACAATATTTGAATACTAAAAATTCTTGTTTAAATACTCCTGCTTCAATATTTATCAATGTGGTTGAAGAGAAATATATTAAAAAAGAAGATATTAGTTATTTAATATATGGGAATTTTGCAGATAGTTTATTAGATATCATATTTGTAGAAAATCAAACATTAGCTACTTTTATTGGAGAATTACATGAAAATCGAATATCTGAATTTAAAGAACTCGATTCAAAAATTATAGAACTTAATAGAAAAAGAATATTCTATAAATTAAATGAAAAAATTCCTCCAGTTTATGGAGCTACAGAAAATCCAGAAGCTAAAGTTTTAGCAGGAGAATTTACAAGAAAAAGTGGCCATATTCCAGTCAGAACTCTCCTTGAAAAATCAGGAAACTTAATTAAACAAATAAAACCTTGTTTTATGATGAGTCCATTATCAATAGCTCAATATTTAGATCCAACTAACTCAAAATTAGTATTTGATGTTGTAATATTTGATGAAGCAAGTCAAGTCAAACCTGAAGATGCTCTTGGGGCATTCATGAGGGCTAAAACTGCGGTTGTGATGGGAGATACTCAACAACTTCCTCCAACATCATTTTTTGACCAAATGATTGCAGGAGAAAGTGATGAAGAAGTAGCTACTGCTTTAGATATGGAAAGTATATTACATCTTTGTAAAATGTCTTTTCCTGTTAAAATGTTAAAATGGCACTATAGAAGTCGCCATGAATCTTTAATTAATATTTCAAATCATGAATTTTATGATGATCAGCTATTAGTTTATCCTTCACCTTCTCACAGTAGTGAAGAACTTGGTCTTAAATTTAGATATAATCCCAATAGCTATTATGATAGAGGAGGAAGTTCTGCAAATAGGGAAGAAGCAAGAGAAGTTGCAAGAGAAGTTATAAACCATTTTGATAGATATGGAGATACAAAAAGTTTAGGAGTTGGAACATTTTCTGTTGCTCAAAGAAATGCTATTCTCGAAGAGCTTGAAGCTGAAAGAAAATTGCATCCTGAACTTGAGCATAACTTTTCAGAAAAAAAAGAAGATCGGTTCTTCGTTAAAAACCTTGAAACCATACAAGGGGACGAAAGAGATGTTATATTAATTAGTGTAGGTTATGGTTATGATAAAGAAGGAAAATTGTCTCTTAATTTCGGCCCATTAAATCAGGACGGTGGAGAAAGACGGTTAAATGTTCTTATAACTCGTGCTAAAGAAAAATGTGTCGTATTTAGTAATTTTAAATCATATGATATGCATTTGACATCAAATCCACCATTTGGTGTTAAAGCCCTTAGAAATTTCTTAGAATATGCTGAAAATTTAACTAAAGGAATTAAACATCATGATAATCAAAATTCCAAAGGTTTTGAAGATGCTATATCTATTTTTTTAGAAAATGAAGGATACATAGTTGATAAAAAAGTAGGGTCTGCAGGTTATAGAATTGATTTAGCTATTGTTGATGAAAATAACCCTGGAAGATATATTTTGGGGATTATTTGTGATGGAGAAATTTATCATTCATCTAAAGTTGCAAGAGATAGAGATAGACTTAGAGAACAGGTTTTAAATGGACTTGGTTGGAATTTATATAATTTATGGTCTACTGACTGGTATAGAAACAGAGAACTTGCTAAGTCTAAGTTATTAAAATATATAGAAAAAACAAAAATAGAAACTTTTGCCAATGAAGTAAAAAACTCTGAAATCATACCAATAAAAGTAGAAACACCAA